>NZ_JAWHPJ010000020.1:0-52350 GCF_032587815.1 Pseudomonas syringae group sp. 26L6 | reverse complement strand
TGGCGACGCAGAGCGTCGAGCACTGCATCCCCACGCTGGAGCGTAGGAACGATGATCTCAATATCGTGCGTCGCTCCGCGTCGCATGCCTTTCCGGACGCTCCGCGTCCTCCTGGCGACGCAGAGCCTCTAGCACTGCATCCCCACGCTGGAGTGGGGACTATAGTCGTGGATATTTCAGTTCCGGTTACCAGGCGTTTCCGGCTTCATACACAAAAAGCGCTACTTCAGATTTCCACTCAAAAACTGCTGCAAGCGCTCGCTTTTCGGATTGTTAAGCACCTCGTCCGGGTGGCCGGATTCTTCGATCTGGCCTTGGTGCAGGAACACCACCTGGCTCGCAACCTTGCGCGCAAAGCCCATCTCGTGTGTCACCAGAATCATGGTCCGGCCTTCCTCGGCCAAGCCCTGAATGACCTTCAGCACTTCACCGACCAGTTCCGGGTCCAGTGCCGAGGTAGGTTCGTCGAACAGCATGATTTCCGGCTCCATTGCCAGCGCACGGGCAATGGCCACGCGCTGTTGCTGGCCGCCCGACAGGAACGCCGGGTACTGATCGGCAACACGCTCCGGCAGCCCGACCTTTTCCAGGTACTTGCGCGCGCGGGCCTCGGCTTCGGCCTTTGGCACGCCCAGTACGCGGCGTGGAGCCATGGTGATGTTTTCCAGCACGGTCATGTGCGCCCACAGGTTGAAGTGCTGAAACACCATAGCCAGCCGCGTGCGGATGCGCTGCAGTTCGTCCGCGTCGGCAACGCGCATGCCGTCCTTGTCGCTGACCATGCGTACTTGCTTGCCATCCAGGCTCATCGCCCCGTCATTGGGCTGTTCAAGAAAGTTGATGCAGCGCAGAAAGGTACTCTTGCCGGAGCCACTGGCGCCGATCAGGCAGATCACGTCACCGCTGCTGGCCTTGAGCGATACGCCTTTGAGCACTTTGTTGTCGCCATAGCTTTTGTGCAGGCCATCGATGGTCAGTTTGTACATGACAGGTCCTCAAGGAGAAAGTAGATAGCCGCTGCGATAGGCCTGGGTGCCAGCGATGTGCGCAATGACCATGCCGGCAGTCGCCATGCGGCGCAGTGAGCGGGCGTACAGCAGGCCCGCGTTCAAGGCATGGATGCAGGCCACGGTGTCGCTGATCGGGTCGATGACCTCGGCAATCAGTTGGCCAGCCTCGACGTGTTCGCCGGGCATCGCGCAGAACACCAGCAGGCCGCCGACCGGCGTGGTCACCGGTTCGACCGCTGCCAATGGCGTCGCGGGATAGAGCAGTTCGGGCAGCGGCTGGCGTTCGCCGTCGATGATGCCTGCGTCGATCAGGTAATGAATGATGGCCTGACAGTCACGGCTGGCGAGGGCATGGTTTACATCGCCTTGCCCGCGCAACTCCAGTGTCACCGAGAAGCTGCCCATGGGAATCGGAAAGCGCTCACCGAAGCGTTGCTGCAATTGCCACCAGACCAGCGTGAAGCATTCGTCGAACGACTGGCCACCCGAGTCGGTCGCCAGCAGGCTGGCTTGCGCGCCCAGGTAGCGCGACAGCGGCTCGACTTTCGGCCAGGCTTCGGGCGTGGTGTACAGATGCTCGACCGATTCGAAATCACAGTGCAGGTCCAGCACCATGTCGGCATCGCAAGCCAGGCGCTGCAGGGTCAGGCGCAGCGATTGCAATTGGGTGTTTGCGGGTACGGCATCCAGCGCCGCTCTCAGGCTGTCCCGCACCAGTGCGACGTTGTGCTCTGCATCAGCAGTCAGCCGGGCTTCGATATCATCGCCGACCTGCGCGCCAAGGTCGCTGAACCAGCGATTGAAGTTCTGGCCGCTTTCCAGCTCGTAGCGGCCCAAAGGTGTGTCCATCAGGACCTGTTCCAGACCAATCGGGTTGGCGACCGGCACCACGACGACTTCACCCAGCAGGCGCCCGGCACTTTCCAGTTCTGCCAGACGTTGCTTCAGGTACCAGGCAACCAGCATGCCCGGCAGTTCGTCCGCATGCAGCGAAGCCTGGATATAAACCTTGCCGGAAGCGTTTTGCGGGCCGTAGTGAAAGCTGTGGACCTGCCGGGCAGTGCCTGGCACTGGCGACAGCAAGTCATGGGTGTGATGGTGCATGTTCAGTCCTGATTAATGGGCCGGGCCGAGAAAGGCCAGCCAGCGGCGTTCGGCAAGGCGGAACAGCCCGACCAGAATGAACGTCACGGTCAGGTACATGACGGCGGCGATACCGAAGGACTGGAAGGTCATGAAGGTCGCAGAGTTGGCATCCCGCGCCACTTTCAATATGTCCGGCACCGTGGCGGTAAAGGCCACCGTGGTCGAGTGCAGCATCAGGATCACTTCATTGCTGTAGTACGGCAGCGACCGGCGCAGCACCGACGGCATGATCACGTAGGCGTAAAGCTTCCAGCCGGTCAGGCCGTAGGCTTTGGCCGCTTCGACTTCGCCGTGGGCCATGCTGCGGATCGCACCGGCAAAGATCTCTGTGGTGTACGCACAGGTGTTCAGGGTGAAGGCCAGGATTGTGCAGTTCATCGCATCGCGAAAAAACGCATCCAGCATCGGCTGTTCACGCACCGCAGCAATGCTGTAAATGCCGGTGTAGCAAATCAGCAACTGTATATAGAGGGGCGTGCCGCGAAACAGGTAGGTGTAGAACTGCACTGGCCAGCGTACCCAGCGGTTTTTCGACACCCGTGCAATCGACAGCGGGATCGACACGCAGAAGCCGATGGCGATAGAGGCGCTGAGCAGCCACATGGTCATGGCCAGCCCAGTGATATTTACGCCGTCTGTATAAAGGAAGGGTTTCCAGTATTCCTGTAACAATTCGATCATCGCTGTGCCTCCCGGCTGCCTGCGGCATAGTGCCGTTCAGCCCAACGCAGGGCGAAGTTCGAGGCGCTGGTGATCAGCAGGTAGATCAATGCCGCCAACACCAGAAAGTAGAACAACTGGTAGGTGCTTTTGCCGGCGTCCTGCGAGGCCTTGACCAGATCAGCCAGGCCGATGATCGATACCAGCGCCGTAGCCTTGAGCAGTACCTGCCAGTTATTGCCGATCCCCGGCAGTGCGTAACGCATCATTTGCGGGAACACAACGTAGCGAAAGCGCTGGCCGCGTTTCAGTCCATAGGCCGTCGCTGCTTCCACCTGACCGCGAGGCACGGACAGAATCGCGCCGCGAAACGTCTCGGTGAAATATGCCCCATAAATGAAGCCCAAAGTGATGACACCCGCGCCAAACGGGTTGATCTCGATGTATTCCCATTCCATCGCGTCGGTGAGCATGGTCAGCCATGTTTGCAGGCTGTAGAAAATCAACAGCATCAACACCAGGTCCGGGATACCGCGGATCAGTGTTGTATAAATTTGTGCCGGCACGCGCAGCAGCGCCGAGCTCGACAGTTTGGCACTTGCCCCGATCAGCCCGAGCAGGATGCTCAGCGCGAGGGACAGCACAGCCAGTTTGATGGTCATCCAGGTGCCTTCCAGCAACAGCGGGCCAAAGCCCTTCAGGCTGAATGCCGAGAGTCCCAGGTTTTGCATGAGTGCATCGAGCATGGATAGGCCTTGCTTTCAAAAACAGAGACGCCCATCGATTGGGCGGCGAATCATCGCCGAAATCGATGGGCGTCGGGGTGTTATTTGCCGCTGTACAGGTTCAGGTCGCCAAAATGCTTTTTCTGGATTTCGGCGTAGGTGCCGTCGTCGTGCATCGCTTTGATGCCTTTATCCAGCAGCGCTTTCAGCTCTTTGTTGCCCTTGGCGATGCCGATGGCGGTTTTGGCTGGCAGCAATTCGCTGTCGATAGGCTTGCTGACTTCGTAATCAGCACCGGCTGGCGATTTCAGGAAACCCAGTTCGGCTTGCAGCATGTCCTGGATCGAAGCGTCCAGACGACCGGAAGTCAGGTCGGCGTAAACCTGATCCTGGTTGGCGTAGGCCTTGGTGGATACACCGGCCTTGTCCAGTACGGCCTTGGCGTAGGCTTCCTGGATAGTGCCTTGCTCATAGCCAACGGTTTTGCCTTTCAGGCTGGCCGGGTCGGCGGTAAAGCCTGCACCTTTCTTGAACACCAGCGAAGTAGGGCCGGAGAACAGTTCGTTGGAGAAGTCGATGACTTTTTCGCGAGCAGGGGTCACGGTCATCGAGGAAATAACGCCGTCGAACTTGCGTGCCTTGAGGCCGGGAATCATGCCGTCGAAATCGCTTTCAACCCATTTGCAGGTGACCTTCAGCTCTTTGCAGATCGCGTTGCCCAGATCGATATCGAAGCCGACCAGGCTGCCGTCGGCGGCTTTGGATTCAAACGGCGCATAGGACGGATCAACGCCGAAGCGCAGTTCCTTGTATTCCTTGGCCATCGTATTACCGGCGGCGAGGCACAGAGCCAGTGCAGAAAGAGTCAGCCATGCTTTTTTCATTGTTCAGTCCTTAAAACCTTAAATGGGGCGTTGGGAACACGCGAAGCTTGCTACCGGCAAGTGCCAGACTGGCAGAAGGTAGCAATTTCCGAACCAGAGCGATGAACGTGCGTTTGAAATGTAAGGCGTTGTCGCTATTTCGTATAAATGGCTGGCAATCTGCCGCCTTGGCATGTTTATGGGCGGGATGTTGTTCTCTGTGACTTAAACCACACCCCCATCAGGCTCGCGGCGAGCGGCAGAATGGTAACGAAAGAGAACGGTTGTTGCGGGCAGGCAAACCCTGGTGGCAGGCCGTGTTTCAAAAAGGTGCACGTCAATTTACGTGCACTTTTTCGGTGCGTCAGTTCAGCAGGTCCTGTAATGACGCCAGGCTGTCGGCTTCGGCCACCGGCTTGTCCTGCCGCCAGCGCAACATGCGCGGGAAGCGCACCGCAATGCCGCTCTTGTGGCGCTTTGACAAGGCAATGCCTTCAAAGCCCAGTTCGAATACCAGCGTCGGCGTGACGCTGCTCACCGGGCCAAATTTTTCCACGGTGGTTTTACGAACGATGGCGTCGACCTTGCGCATTTCCTCGTCGGTCAGCCCTGAGTAGGCTTTGGCGAATGGCACCAGCGTGCGCTCACTGGCGTCGGGCGGGCCGTCCCACACCGCAAAGGTGTAGTCGCTGTACAGACTGGCGCGTCGGCCGTGGCCACGTTGCGCGTAGATCAGCACGGCATCGACACTGAACGGGTCGATTTTCCATTTCCACCACACGCCCATGTCCTTGGTGCGACCGACGCCGTACAGCGAGTCGCGGGCCTTGAGCATCATGCCCTCGACGCCCAGACTGCGAGAGGCTTCACGTTGCGTCGCCAGATCAAGCCAATCCTTGCCAGTGAGTACCGGGGAGGGCATCAGCACCTCGCTCTGGACGCTTTCGATCAAGGTTTCCAGTTGCGTGCGACGTTCATGTTGCGGCCGGCTGCGCCAGTCATCGCCTTGCCATTCAAGCAGGTCATAGGCCAGCACTACCACGGGAACGTCGGCGAGGATCTTCTTGCCGAGTGTCTTGCGGCCAATCCTCTGTTGCAACAGGGCGAAGGGCTGAACCGAAGGTGACGCTGTGGTGGCATCACCGTTCAACGCAAATTCAGCGCTGCCATCGGGGCTCGGCTCGGGAGCTTTCCAGACGACGATTTCGCCGTCTATCACCGTGCCGTCAGGCAGGCACTGCGTCAGGCTGTGCAGCTCCGGAAACCGGTCGGTGACCAGCTCTTCGCCACGCGACCAAATCCACAAGCGTCCGTCACGTTTGACCAGTTGTGCGCGAATACCGTCCCACTTCCATTCCACCTGCCAGTTCTCGGCCGCCCCGAGCAACTCCTCGAACTGATCTGCGGGCTGTTGCAGGGAATGGGCAAGAAAAAACGGATAAGGCTGACCGCCACGTTGTGCGTGCTCATCTTCGGATTCAGGCGCGATCAGTTTCAGGTAACGATCGGCGCTGGGCCGATGCGACAGGTCGGTATAGCCCACCAGTCGTTGGGCGACGCGCTTGCTGTCAATGTCCGCCAGCGCAGCCAGTGCGCGCGTCACCAGCAGTTTCGACACGCCAACCCGGAAACTGCCGGTAATCAGTTTTATACAGACCATCAGGCTGCTGCGGTCCAGTTGCGACCAGAACAGCGGCAACCGCTCGGCGAGTTCTTCGGGCGGCAGGCCGCGCAACGGCAGCAGCTTGTCTTCCATCCAGGTGGCCAGGCCCTCGTCATTGCTGTGATCGGCCTGGGGCAGCAACAGCGACAAGGTCTCCGCCAGATCGCCGACCGCCTGATAGCTTTCTTCGAACAGCCACTCTGGCAGATTCGCCAGAGTCATTGCCTGCTCGCGCAACACGCGGGTCGGCACCAATTGCCTGGGGCGTCCACCGGACAGAAAGTAGACGGCCCAGGCAGCATCTTCTGCAGCCGCTTTCTCGAAATAATCACGCATCGCGGCGAGTTTGGCGTTGCTCGATGTGGTTGCGTCCAGTTGTGCGTAGAGTTCCGCGAAGGCTTTCATGACTGAGCCTCCCCCGCAGTTACCGCCTCAGGCTCTGCCGTCGCCGGATTGCTGTCTTCTTCATCGCCGTATTCGGTGCTGAAGCCTTGCGCATCCAGCCCCAGTTCGCGCAGATAGCGCACTAATATGCCGACCGAACCGTGGGTGACCATGACCCGCTCGGCACCAGTCTGTTCGATGGCCCACAGCAAGCCCGGCCAGTCAGCGTGATCGGATAGCACAAAGCCGCGATCCACGCCACGCCGACGTCGCGTGCCGCGCAGCATCATCCAGCCGCTGGCAAACGCATCGCTGTATTCGCCGAAGCGCTTCATCCAACTGCTGCCACCGGCCGAGGGCGGGGCGAGAATCAACGCCTGACGCAGGGCCGGATCAGTCTTTTTGAAATCGCCAGCGTATTGGGTTTCCGGAATACGAATGCCACCTTCGCGATAGACCCGGTTCAACGGCTCGACAGCGCCATGCACCAGAATCGGCCCGATCTGCGAATCAATGCCATGCAGAATGCGTTGCGCCTTGCCGAACGAGTAGGCGAACAGCACGCTGGCCTTGCCTTGGGCCGCATTGCCACGCCACCACTGGTTGATGCCTTCGAAAATCTGCGACTGCGGTGCCCAGCGATAGATCGGCAGGCCGAAGGTCGATTCGGTAATAAAGGTGTGACAGCGCACCGGTTCGAACGCCGCACACGTGCCGTCGGGTTCGACTTTGTAATCCCCGGAAGCCACCCAGACTTCGCCTTGGTACTCCAGCCGCACCTGCGCCGACCCCAGCACATGCCCGGCCGGGTGCAGGCTGAGTTTTACCCCGTGATGGGTGATGGTTTCGCCGTATTCCAGGGTCTGCAGGTTGATGTCCTGGCCAAGGCGCGAACGCAGAATGCCCTCGCCACTGGCCGCCGACAGGTAATGCTGATTGCCGGTACGGGCGTGGTCGCCATGCGCATGGGTAATGACGGCCCGTTCGACCGGGCGCCACGGGTCGATATAGAAATCACCGGGTGGGCAGTACAAACCTTCGGGACGAGCAACGACAAGATCCATGAGGCAACCGTATGGATGGGCTTGTTAGCTATGAGCAGGGGCAGGGCGGGAAGTTCGGGGAGTTTGCGTGCGCTACGGAGCGTGAGTCGCGACATGTGTACGAGAAAACAGGTCGCTACCGTCACCATGCTCTGGTATGGAGATGATGTTCTGGAGAGCACTGTTGTGCATAAAAGCGCTTTTTTATCACGATGGCACTGACGACGCAGAGTGCGACGTAAGTGACGGCTGAGTCCTGGCGCTGATCCGGGGGTAGCCTGGCAGGACGCCAGGCTAGCCGCACCGGGCCATGGATGGCCCGTTGCGGCGACCCCCGGATCAGTGACAGGGCGAAGGAACCCGACGAAGTCGGGCCGGAAACAGGAGCGAGGGGATTTGCCTACTTTGGCCCCATCAAAGTAGGTCGCCGAGGGGCGAAAAGGTGACTCAAGTCGAGCCTGAGTCTCACTGAATCGCAGAACTGTGTGACGCGGAGCGTCACGAAATGCATTACCACGCGGAGCGTGGGAACGATAGGCGTTCGGGAGCCTGCTCCGCGTGGGTACGCCGTTCTGGACGCTCCGCGTCCGGTTTTCGGCGCCTACTTGCCCGGCGTCAGTGTCAGGCGTTGCTTGCCGTAGCCCTTCTCATAGTTCTGCTGTTGCAGCGGTATCGACATGTATTGCCCCTTCTGCCACGGCTCGATGCTGTTGGCGTAATACGGGCTGGCCGGGTTGCCGGACTGGCCGGTGCTGATCAGGCCGGTCATAGGCTCGACAAGGCTGAAGTCGACGATCATGCGCAGGCCGGGGGCCACGTGTGTATCGAAACCTTTACCCCACTCGAAACCGGACACGTTCAGCGTGCTGTGGTCACCACCTGCCGGTGAGGCACCGCGATTGAACTCGCCGCCACCCAACTGTTTGGCGAGCGGGCTGGTCGAGGTCCAGTTGTCGCGGTGCAGTTTGCCCCATTGCCAGGCCTTGTGATCGCTGCCCAACAGGCTGTCGCCACTGGTGACAGCAGCCGCCAGACTGCGCGCCAGGATGGCTGGCTTGTCTTCTTTCTGCGGAGTTTTGACGTCATCCCAGTAAGGGCTGTCATCACGGCCCAGCAAATGGTCGGCTTGCGGCGAATACGACGAGCTGGCGTTGGCCACCAGCGCCTGCCAGGCAGGACTGGTTTCCGGGCCTAGCTCATCAAGGAAAATCTGTTTGGCGCTTTCCTGCAGAAACAGCTCGTACAGCGCAGCGTCAGCCGACGTTGCGCTGAGCTTGCCATCGAATGCCATCAGGCGCGTGAACGCTTCGCGGGCCTTGTTGCGATCCGCTTCCGGCAGGGCGTCGATAGCCTGCTTGAGCGGCTTGCTCATGCCCGGTGCCTGGAACATGGTCTTGAGTTTGGCCGCGAATGTCGTGGTCTGGTCGTACTGCATGGCGACGGTGCTGCGCAGGTCCTGCTTGCCGCTGTTGGCCAGTTCGGCAATGCGCTCGGCGCGCTCCGGGTAGCCCCACGAGTTGGAGAGCTGCATGCCGTAGCCTTTCGGAATGGTGCGCTGGTTGGCCGCCGCGAGCCAGCCCTGACGCGGGTCCTGGTCGTAAGGATGGAGCATTGAGTCGGCGAAACCGTCCCAGTCATATTTGCCATCCCAGCCCGGCGAAGGCAGCAGGCCCTGGCCTTCACGGCGGTTCGGGAAGCGGCCGGTGACCTGCCAGCCAATATTCGAGGCATCGGCGAAGATCATGTTCAGGGTAATCGCACGAATCTCGCGGCTGGTATCGAACGCCTTCTCGACGTTGGGTGCACGGGACAGATCAAAGAATGCGTCCAGGCTCTTGTCGTCCTTGAAGTTCGGCACTTGCAGCGCCAGGCTCAAGCCATTGCCCGGTGGCGTTGCGGATGCGTTGAGCAGCGCGCCGTGGCGGGTTTCGTATACGGTTTCGCGAAGCGGGCTACCGCCTTTGACGAGAAAGGTCTCCTGATGGGCAGTGGCAGGCAGCCATTTGCCGTCAGCCATATAAGAGACGCGGTTGCCTTCGCGCTTGATCTTCTCCAGAAACAGGTCCTGGTTGTCGCCCTTGACGTTGCTCATGCTCCACGCCAGCTTGCCGTTGAAACCGCTCAGGACCAGCGGCAAGCCTGCGATGGAAACACCGGACACCTGATATTTCGGTGCCCGGATCTGCACGAAGCTCCAGGCGGAGTTGAGCCCGGCAGGCAGTTGCATGTCGCTGGCCAGCAGGCTCTTGCCGCTTCGGCTGCGTTGCGGCGCGATGGCCCAGTTGCTGGAGGCTGCAACACCAAGCATGTTCAGGTCCGAGAGCTGCAAGGCGATCTTGTTCAGGTCGCTCAGGCCGTTGACCTGATTATTCAGGTTCAGGCCCTTGAGCTTGTCGGCTTCGGCAAATGGCAGTTCTTCGTCAGGGTAGGTCGGCAGCAGCCAGGCAAGTTTGTCTGCCCCGACTTTCTGCGCCAGCACCAGTGCCGAAAGCTCTTCCTGCAGGTTCACCGACAGGCTGAAATTGAGCAGGCTGAAGATCAGTGCCGAGTCTTCCGGTTTCCAGTATTCCGGCTTGTAGCCCGAACTGGCGACATCGGCCGGCAGCTTGTCGCGGTAGCGGAACAGGTAAGCGTTAACGCCGCGCGCATAAACGTCGAAGAAGCGCTTCAAGCGAGGCGAGGCGGCGTTATACAGGTCGCTGGCGTTTTGCTTGAGGTTGACCGAGCGCATCAAACGGTCGACTTCCAGCGCGTCCACCCCGGCCATTTCCGACAAACGGCCCTGCGCAAGCAGGCGCATTCCGAGCATCTGACCGATGCGATCACCGGCATGGATGTATCCGAGGGTGAACAGCGCATCGTGGTACGTACTGCTTTCTATCAGCGGCATGCCCATGTTGTTGCGGCGCACGGAAACGTTTTGCGCCAGCCCTTTGAGCGGGAACGTCCCGGAAGCAGGCAGTACGGTCTCGGGATCACCGCCGCCCAACTGGCAGCCGGCAAGGCTCAGGAAACTCGCCGCAGCGGCGGCAGCGCCGAATCGGGGTAGAAAATGACGAAGGGCTGGCGAGGCCATGGGCAAGCTCCTGGAGGGGTAACGTACAAAAGTCGCTACGTTAGAGAGCAGGCCGTCAGCGCGCAAGCGGGGAGGGCGAGTTTATTTCAGGATTTTGCAGAAGCTGGCCACACGCCTCTTGTTCCGCCGCGTTTGAAGATGCGCGCAAATGAAAACGGCCTGCTTATGCAGGCCGTCAGAAGAACGCTCAACGCTTTACGCGCCGTGGCACTTCTTGAATTTCTTGTCGCTGCCGCACGGGCAAGGATCGTTGCGACCCACATCTTTCAGGGTGTTGCGCACCGGTTCCTGGTGGGCGTGCCCGCAGTTCGGACCGTGCACATGGCCATGCTGGTGGTCGTGATGATCGTGATCATGGTCGTGGTTGCAATCGGGGCCATGAACATGGGCTTGCTGGTTCATCGGTTTTACTCCGCAAATAAATCTGGCGCGCATTATCCAGCAAATCGGGACGAAGCAGTATCGGCATATTTCGATTCACATATGATTGCAAATTTAAGTATGCTTATTTTTTCGGGCGTTTTTCAGCGTCTTTGTATTTTCATGCGCAGAGCCAACCTTATGACCCGACAAGAGCGTATTGCCAGGGCAATTGCCGCCAGCGGTATGAAGAAAGGGGAAATTGCCGCACAGTGCGGCGTTGCCAATTCTGCCGTCACTCAATGGATCAGCGGCGAAAGCAAAAGCCTGCGGCCAGAAAACCTCTATGCACTGGCGCGGGCCACGGGCTTTCGTGCCGAGTGGCTGGCGATTGGCGAAGGGCCTGAAAAGGACGCCCCCTTTGATGCCAACGTTGCCCTGATCGATCAACCCAACATGTCCTTTCGTTATCCGGTAATCAGCTGGGTGTCGGCAGGTTCCTGGGAAGAAGCCGTCGAGCCTTACCCCGACGGTTTTTCCGATCGCTATGAAATCTCCGATTACGACTCCAAGGGCCCGGCGTTCTGGCTGGAGGTCAAGGGCGACTCGATGACTGCACCCACTGGCGTCAGCGTGCCAGAGGGGATGATGATTCTGGTTGATACAGAAGCCGATGTGCAGCCCGGCAAGCTCGTTATCGCCAAGCTGCCCGCCAGCAACGAGGCGACCTTCAAGAAGCTGGTCGAGGACGGCGGCACGCGTTACCTGAAGCCCTTGAATCCTGCGTACAAAATGATCGAGTGCGGTGCCGACTGTCGCATCATTGGCGTGGCCGTGAGAATGACCGCCAGGCTATGAGCCTTGTTGTACAAGGCTTGCGGACGTTATCCGTCGCGACGTGAAGCGGAGCGCGTCCTACGAAGTGCTTGCGCAGGTCTTGCAGCTGGAATACTGTATTTATATACAGTTATTTCCGGGAGGCAGTCATGACTGGCACTCGTAATGGGCCGACGGGCGCGTCGTCTTATGAACAGATCGGCAAGCGTATTCAACGGCTGGTATCTGCGCCGAATGTTCAAAAGACCCAGTGGGTCATCGTAGCCCGACGCGACGATGAACCTGAGGACAGCTGGAACGTGGTGCTCCGGGAAATCCAAGAAACCGAAGGTATCGAGGTCGATCCTCAGCCAGACGGTTCGGTAAGGATCGGCTGGCAGCGCTATATCGATAACTGAGCGTTTATAAGGTGCTGCTCCACGTTTGATGGCAAGCGTTTCACTTTATTTTTAAGCATGCTTAATTTTTTGGTTCCAGCTTCACATACCGCCGCAGCATCGACCCGCAATACGCGCAAGGAAGCGATCAAGGGCAGGGCGGGCCCGAACGTCAACCAGGATGACCCTCATCAACCCGTTCCCTGCCATTCGAATGGCAGGCTCTCAGCGTCTGAATTTCTGTGTTCGTGAACGGCTGTATCTCTTGAGCGGAGTCAGGTCCGATGGATATCTTGAATGGTTTGGCAGACAGGGGCGAATGGCTGGTCGCCGGTCTGGTGGGTGCAATCATCTCTGGCTGGTGGCATAAGGCAGGCTTGCTCGACTGGCGTGCCTGGCTGGTTTTCTTGATCACTGGCGTGGCCTGTGCGGTGTTTCTCACCGGCATTGCCAGTGATTATCTGGGCGTGGCCGACCCCCGCAACACCACAGGCGTGGGCTTTCTGCTGGGCTCGTTTGGTGGAGCGCTGATCAGCGCAATCAATCGCGCATTGTGGGCGGCGGATATCTGGAAGTTTCTGCTGGAGCTGATCAAGGGCAAGCTGGGCGGTTAGGCCGCCTGCTTATTTGCGTTGAATCAGCTCCTCTGGTGCAACATCGCCGGTTTTGCCGATCCGTACGTTGTGCCTGAACAGCATGCCGGTCTTGAGCTTGCCTTCAAGCCGGTAATGGATCAGCTCATCAGGTTTTTTCAGCAGTTGAGCGATGTATTTCGCGTACCGCCAAAGGTTGGTACGAACAGGCACCACAAAGGTTTTCCGGCTATGCGCATCGACGAAAAACCAATCACTGAATTGGTCGTCAGCGAGCACAACGTCATTAAGCGAGATCTTGTAGTTCAGGCCGCGCACGAACAGGTCCGAGTCGTTGGGGTTATCGACCTCGAAATACAGCTTGAAATCCTGTTGTGTCAGCCTTGCCTTGACCACCTGGACTTTGAGCAAATGCACTTCCGGATCCTGGACGCTGTCAAAGCTCAGTAACGAGCATCCGCTGAGACCGAACATGACCAGCGCGAGGCTAATGATTCTTGTAATGTGCGCCTGAAAAAACATGGATGTGCTCCGTTTGACGCCTGAGTCTACCAACTCGACGGTCAAGGGTAACGCGCTTGTTGCGCTGTCTGACGCTACGCCATACTTTTTATTGACGTGCTTACCGGTGTCTCCATGAGTGTCTACGAAATTGTCTTCAGTGCCGAACTGGTCGCCGGAGCCCAGCCCGAGAAGGTCAGGGCCAACCTTGGCAAGCTATTCAATGCCGATGCCGAGCGTCTGGAGCTTCTGTTCTCCGGGCGCCGACTGGTCCTGAAAAACAACCTCGACGCGGCAACCGCTGAAAAATACCGCGCAACGCTGGAGCGTGCAGGCGCACGGGTTCATGTGCTGGAAATGAATACACCGCCGCCCATGGAAGAGGTCGAACTGGCGCCGCCGCCCGACGCTCCTACCTGGTTGCGTAAATCCCAGGCCACCCCGCAGTCGGGTACGGGCCGTCTGCAGATCAAACCGCGTGACGCGTATATGGCTGCTTTCGAAAGTGTCGATGCGCCGGATTATTCGGTGGCCGAAGCGGGGGTCGACCTGCTGCCTGCCAAACCTCAGCCCGCTGCGCCGCTGCTGGATCTTTCCCGATTTAGCCTGGCACCGGTGGGCAGCGACATGGGCCATGTCGAAAGGCCCGAGTCACAAGCTGCTCCCGATACTTCTCACCTGAAGGTCATTGCGGAGTAATGCCGCAGGCCAACTGAATCCTGAAACGGAATTATTTTCAATCAGCTCTGTTACTTTCGAACTTTCGCTCGGCTAACAGGCATTGAGAAATATTCCATCAGGAGTTGCCCGATGTCCCGTTCGTTAGACACCCTTCTGCGTCCCAGTCTGTTGGCCGTGGCGATTGCACTGTGCACGCCTCTGGCCAGCCCGCTGCTGATGGCCGCGCAGCAGGCCAGCGTGGTTGCCTATGACCTGCCTGCAGGCCCTCTGGCGACCACGCTGAACCAGATTTCCAGCCAGGGTGGTCTGGCATTGAGCCTCGATCCTGCGCTGGTTGCTGGCAAAACAAGCGCGGCGGTGAAGGGGAATTTCGACGCTGCGACAGCCTTGCGTGAGGCGTTGCGTGGCAGCGGCCTGCAACTGGTGCAGAGCAGCGCCGGGACCTACACGCTGATGGTCATGGAACAAAACGCCTTGAACCTGTCGGATGTGAACATCAATGCCAACAGCGCGCCCGCCGAAGGTTCGGAAGCAGCCGGTTATCGCAGTGAGAACATCAGCAGTGTCGGTGCACTGGGCGGCATGAAACTGCAGGACGCGCCTTATTCCATCAGCGTGACGCCTCAGGCTCTACTGAAAAACATTCAGGCCACCTCGCTGGACGATGTTATCAAGCACAACCCATTCACCCAGATGTACTCGCCGACCAGCGCCGGTTATGCCAGCGCCGTCAACATTCGTGGTTTCAGCAGCGCGGGCAGCCTGAACATCGCCAATGACGGCTTGCGCTTTACCAATGGTGCTGATGGCAGCAACTACATTGAAGAGATGGAACAGCTGGAAGTCATCACCGGCCTGACCGGTTTCCTGTATGGCCCGGCCTCGCCAGGCGGGCTGGTCAACTACGTCATCAAGCGCCCCACTTACGAACGCTATAACAGCGTCACGCTGGGCAATGCCGGTGGCGAAAACTACTACCTGCATGGCGATTTCGGCGGGCCGATCGACAGCGAAGGCAAGTTTGCCTATCGCCTGAACGTGTTGACTCAGGATGGCGAAACCGCTGTCGACATGAACAAGCGTCGTCGCGAAATGATTTCCCTGGCGCTGGACTGGAACGTCTCCGACGACCTGCTGGTGCAGTTCGACGCTTCACACAAAAAGACCGAAATCCGCGGTCTGACCAGTTATTGGTACTTTGGTGACCAGTCGTTACGCCCAAGCGCAGCCTCGCTGGACAACGACAAACTCTACAGCCAGAAATGGTCGTTTTCCGATTATGAATCCGACAAGGCGGGCGTACGCGCCAAATGGCGCTTGAACGATACATTCACCTTGCGCGCGGCCTTTGCAGCCCAGCAGTACACTTCGGAAAACACCTACACCGGGCCGACGGTTTACAGCGCGGGTCTGTATTCGCAGCCGTTATACGCCTTCGCACCGATCGAAACCGAAGAAAAGACCGGCTCGCTGTTTCTGGATGCAGCATTCGATACCGGCTTTCTCGGCCACAAAGTCACGATGGGGTACCAGGGCAATACATCTCGCCAGAAGCAGTACGAAGACCACATCCCGTACACGCCTGGTCAGCCTGGTCCGCAATACACCTCGCCAGTCGGCACGATACCGCTCGACCAGACACCTCAGGTCGGCAAACCGTCGTACTCGATTGGCCACGGCAACCAGCGTCTGGCCAATAGCTCGGAGAGCAACAACTTCCTGATCGGCGACATCATCACCTTCAACGAGCAATGGTCGGCAATTCTTGGCGTGACCAACACGCAGATCAAGACTTACGCCAACGAGTTCGTTTACGCCAAGGCTTTCGGCTCCGCAGAGACCGAGACCAAATACAACGAAAGCAAGACCTCGCCGAATATCTCGCTGGTCTACAAGCCACTGCCGTGGCTGACCACTTACGCCACCTATATAGAAGGTCTGCAATCCGGAGGTGTCGCCCCGAGCGGCGCAGCCAATGCCGGCCAGGCGTTCGCACCGGAAGTCAGCGAGCAATACGAGATCGGTGCCAAGGCGAAGTTGGGTGAAACCCTGTTTACCCTGGCGCTGTTCAACATCGAGAAGCCCAACGGCTACACCACGGCCTCGAATATTTACGTGGTGGACGGACGTCAGGAAAACAATGGCCTGGAGTTCAGCGTGACCGGCAAAGTCGTTCCGGAGCTGACACTGGTCGGCGGCTTTACCTTGCTGGACCCGAAGATCAAGAAAACCGGCATTGCCGCGGATGAAGGCAACGCACCGACCAACGTCGCCAAGCAACTGGCCAAGGTCTATGCCGAGTACGACATCAATCCGGTGCCTGGGCTGGCGGTAACCGGTGGAGCGTTTTATACCGGCAAGCAATACACCGACCAAAGCAACGAAAACGACCTGCCGTCCTTTACCACCTTCGACGCCGGTGCCCGCTACCGCATGCGCGTCTCGGAAAACGACCTGACCCTGCGGGTCAACGTCAGCAACCTGACCAACAAGGAATACTGGCTCAACAGCAGCTACCTGGGCGACCCGCGTACTGTAGCGTTCTCGGCGCAATTGGAGTTTTGAGCCGAACCCCAATCCACCTGACACGGCAGACCGCTGTGTGATTTAGAGCGTGGGCACGACGGTCATGCCTTGTCAGCTGGCCACTGCCACAGAAGCGCTTTTCAACCACGGTGGCACTGACGACGCAGAGTGCGACCTTAGTGACGGCTGAGTCCTGGCGCTGATCCGGGGGTAGCCTGGCAGGACGCCAGGCTAGCCGCACCGGGCCATGGATGGCCCGTTGCGGCGACCCCCGGATCAGTGACAGGGCGAAGGAACCCGACGAAGTCGGGCCGGAAACAGGAGCGAGGGGATTTGCCTACTTTGGCCCCATCAAAGTAGGTCGCCGAGGGGCGAAAAGGTGACTCAAGTCGAGCCTGAATCTCACTGAATCGCAGAACTGTGTGACGCAGGGCGTCACCCACGGCATTCCCACGCTGGAGCGTGCGGAACGATCATCTCGACTATCTCAAACCACGTAAGGCGAGCAGCATTTCTTGAATTTCTGTTCGCTGCCACACGGACACGCGTCATTGCGTCCGGCCTTGAGCGGGACCGTGGAATCGATGAAATACCAGCGGCCCTGATTCTGCACGAACGACGAGCGTTCCTTGTGGCTGTGTTCACCGTTACCGTCGTGCCAGCGGGCAGTGAAGGTCACAAAAGCATGCTCGGGCTTGCCGCCGAATACCTCAGAACTTTCTACCTCCAGCCCCAGCCATGTGCTCTGCGCGCTCCACTGGGCGATGGCCTCACGGTTCAACCCGCTTTGCTGAACAGGCAACGTCGTCTGGACCAGATAATCAGTCAGCCCCAGCACGTAGGCGCTGTAGCGCGAGCGCATCAGCTTTTCAGCGCAGGGCGCAGGCTGACCTGCGTGATAGCGACCGCAGCAGGCCAGCAACAGATCGCCGCTGCCGCACGGGCAAATAGCACTACTCATAGGTCACCACCAATACTTTCCAAAATTCTCCGGGTTGGCCCAATACTTCGCGTTCAGCCAGTCGGGCACCTGTTTGTATTCGCGCAAGTCGTAGGTGAACAGGTTCAGCACCTGTTCGTCGCGGGTGAAGCGTTCGCTGGATTGCAGGGCCAGCGAGAAAAAGTCGGTCTCCTGCCAGCCGCAGGCCTGCAAGTCGGCCAGCACCGCAATGCGGCTGGCGTTAAGGTTGCGGATACCGCCCAGCAGCTCCAGACCGGTGCGCTTGGGGATGTGCTCCAGGCAATCGACCACCAGCGCCAGGTCGAAACGTTGCGCCGCCAGATTTGCGGGCAGGTGGCCGGGTTCGGCCAGCGCCACCTCGGTCTGCGGGTGTGCTTCCTGAAAGGCTTGCAACGCAGGGAACGCCTGAGCGCCGATCAACAGCAGACGCTGGGGGGCGTAACGGTCGAGCAGGGCAGCCAGCGCTTGCTGCGGCGTGCGGGATGAGTAGCCGACGTTCATCGAAAGTCCTCTGGTTGACTGACAAGACTAGCCTGCCGGACCCGCTCTGAACAGCCGTCAGTATCAGGCGAACGCCCACAGACTGACGACAACGATCTATGCTTGATCTTTTTCAATACACTGCTGGCATATTCGGCGTACAGCACGTCTACTGTGCAGCGACGAAAAGCGCGCGCAGACTGCGCTTTCGTAACGGATCATGACAAGGGGGCAGGCGATGAAGGTGTTTTGGGGGCTGGGAAAAATCTTGATGCTGGGCTTCTGGCTGGTAGTCCTGGCCAATGCGGTCATTGAAGCGCCCAGCCCGATGGGCGTGATGATCGACATGGCCGGTGCCGTGCTGTTGTTGACTCACTTGCTCGAACTGATCCTGTTCAACGGCAGCCTGCGCGGTCGCAGGCATCCCTGGCGCGACCGGGGCAAAATCATCCTGTTCGGCATTTTTCATGTTCAATCCATCGGCCGTTCGGCCACAGGGCACTCTCATGCGTAAGCTCGTTCTGCTGGCAGCACTGTTCAGCCCTCTGGCCATGGCTCAGGCGATTATCGTCGCGCCACACTCGCTCATGCGTCTGCCTGGCAACAGCAGCGTTCTGCAGGTCGAGCGCCTTGAAGTGGCCGACTACGGCACCCTGCTGATCCCGGCCGGTATCGATGACGTGAAGATCGGCGAACTGGTGCTAGGGCACGAAGCGCGGATTGCCATCGTCCCCGGTGTACAGGCGTTCAACCTCGTCGTGGTGCATGGTGAATTCGGCACCGGCAGCCAGATCACTGCGCGAGGCGCTCCGGGTACCTTCGAGAAGCCGGCACTGCCGGGGCGCAACCTGACCCTGCGTCTACAGAGCCTGAATGCCGAACAACTGTCGATCGATGCACGCGGCGGCGCGGGCAGCCCAGGCTACGCCGGGCTCGATGGCGGCACGGGCGAAGAGCCGGGCTGTACCTGGGGCCAGGCTGGACGTGGTTACAACGGCGATAGTGGCGGCAACGGCCACGACGGCGCAGCAGGTGCGCAGGTTCGTCTGGAGCTGCCACAGAGCTTTCCGGCCGAACGTATCAAGGTGAATGTTGCGGGCGGAGCGGCAGGCAAGGGCGGTGAAGGCGGCAAGGCAGGCAAAGGCGGCGCTTCGAAGGGCTGCATCGTCTACCGCGCGGATGGCGGCAAGCCTGGCAGACCGGGCGAACCTGGCCTGCCAGGCGTTGCAGGGCCAGCAGGCAGTTTGATTCTGCAGCGCCTGTAACCTTCACCAGCTGTCGTCCTTCTAGAGACTGCCCGGGATCAGGCGCAAGGCCATGATCCGGGCAGTCATTACGGCCGCGCGCTTACTGCGGCACGCCTTTTTCCCAGTTCTTCCAGTCACCGACAATGGCCTGCACCAGCGGGTTACCGGTGCGGTACAGGTTTTCCAGTGCTGGTACGAAGGCGCCCTGATCGGCGTACTTGAGCAGGTTGTCCACCTCGCTGTAACCCGGATACGGACGGTCGAAATCGGAACCTGCGCGCACCACGGCCAGTCGATTGACGTCTACCTTGCCTGCCTTGCTGGCGCGTAACAGGGCTTCGTACGTCGAGTTGTCCTCCTGCTGGGTGGTGCAATACACGCCTTTGCCGTCGGTCAGCAGCTTGGTCCAGACTTCCGCCCGCTCACTCAGACGCGTTCCGGAAAACCACGTGTTGCCCGCCAGCGTATCGCACTGCGTCACCTGCGGCGGCTGATTGGCCGGGGCGTAAGGGTACTTGACGCGCCAGGCGGCAGATTCCTTGCTCTCGCTGAGCGTCACTTTTTGCGACAGGGCGAAGGCCTTGGCCTGAAGTTTGGGGTTCAGCTCGAAGACTTCAGTCTTGTAGTCCAGTGGCGGCTTCTCGTTCGGACCCTTGGTGTTGATACCCAGGTAACCGGTCGGCCATTCCTTGGGCACGTCGCGCGAATCGATTTCCCACTGCGTGCCGAATTCCACCAGATAATGCGCCCAGGCCGTGGTGCCGAGTGTGCCGTGGTGCGGGTTGATGCCGGCAATGCCCGCGACGATGAAGTAAGTCTTGCGCAGGTCGAATTGCGGCGACAGGGCCAGGGCCAGAGTCGATGCTGCGGCATTGGTCTGACCCATGCCGGTGACCAGCAGGCAGACGTCCTGAGCGTTGCAGCGGATGGCCGGATACTCGGCGGCAAGGCCGGGCACCTGGATCTCTTTGGTCAGATGCAGCCGGTCGATCCAGTTCTGCGCTTCGGGCGCAAACATGGCGACCAGCATGAGCTTGGGCGTGACTGGCGTAACCGGCGCGGTGGCTGCCCAGAGGGCAGGGCTAAGCAGGGCCAGTGTGGCGCCAAGTGTGTTGCGGGTGATGTGTTTCATGAAAACTCCTGTCGTCATAATCAGTTTCAGAACTGGTAACCCACGCCTGCGTAATATCCCCAGCCGTCGGAGCGCGCACGGAAGTTGCCTTCGCCGAAGTTCAGCTCGCTGCCGTCCTGCCAGTTGCCGCCGTTGTGGAAGTAACGACCCACCAGGGTGAAGCGCAGGTGCGTGAAGGCGTAAAGCAGCACGTTGGTGGCGACTGTGGAGTTGCCCGTGCGTGCCGGATCGTTCTTGAGGTCCGAACCGAAATCGAAGTTGGTGAAGCCGATGTACGTCAGCGAAGCGCCGTTGTCGAATTTGCTGATCGGTACGATGTATTTGAGCTGGGCGCGATAGCCATCCCACGAGTACTCATTGCTGGCACCGTAGTTCTCCCACTGGTAGCGGCCATAGAAGTTGGCCGACAGATTGACCCGCGAGTGGGTGTCGATGTCAGTGCCAAGGCCGCTGTACAGGGTGTTGGCACGGTTGGCCGAGTTGCTGCCGTGGTCGTAGATCCAGTCAAAGGCGACGTACCATTCCTTGAACGGCCCGACGGCCAGACTGCGCCCGGCCAGATAGTCGATGGAGATACGTGGCTCATGCTCCATGAACAATGGCGAGCCATGATCCCAGACGCCTTTGTCATTATCATTGCCGATGCCGAGGATCTTCGGCACGTCGACATAGCCATAGAGCTCAAACGGCCCCTTGCGGCCGAAGTACTCATACTCCAGATAAATGTCATCGTTGGGCTTGGGGCCGAAGCTGATGTCCTTGCTGCCGATCAGCGTCAGGTCCTGGTTGAACCAGTCTGAAAAGTACGCGCCTTTGCCTTCCTTGGGCGAGGCGGGCGGGCTGAGTGCTTCGCCTTGAGCCGAGTCTTCGGCGGCGGGGGGCTGTGCCAGGACGCTGGTGCATGGCAACGCCGCAGCGGCGGCGAACAACAGAGGCATGAGGAATGTTGAGGGCGTTGCGGATCGAGTGAATGGCGGCTGTGGCATTGAAGCTCCTTTTCGTGGGCGCGTACTGCTGATCGCAAACGTTTGCACAGCCCATGCCAAAGTGTTTCAAGATGTTGAATGGCTTGGATATCAGGCACAGAAGATGACCGATCGGGCAGGAAACTGCCCGCAAGCTGTGCGCAGTGTCACCGCCAGTGCCCCGCGATGTTCCGTTTTGCCTCAAAGGCCCGGACGGGCGGCTGCCAATATCACCACTGCCAGGCCGATAATCAGGTTGATTCCGACCAGCCGGCGAATGTGACCGAGTGCTGCTGCGCCTTCGGCCCATTGTTCGGCGTCCACGGCGCGACGCAACTCCGGCAACTGCAATGAATGGATACGCAGGAACAGCGCAACCATCACCACGTACAGGCCCATCATGATCTGCACATAGCGCGGCGCAGTTTCAAAGCCGGTGAAGTTCAGCTGGATCATGCCGATGCCGGTAATCGGCAGCAGCACCACGGCTGCCCAGACCCAGACGAAGAAGCGTCGAAACACCTGGACCCACACTTTCAAGCGAGAAGGGCCTTCAAGTGCTGCAATGACTGCTGGACGCAAGACCATCCAGGCGAAAAACATCCCGCCAACCCACACCAGGGCAGCCAGCAGATGCAGCGTGTAGACAGTAGAAAAAGCGGTCATCGGACACTCCGTTCTGCGCGGATGGATTTAGCGCGCTATGATAGCGCCCACTCAGAACTACTGAAAATTTATCCAGCCTTTTTAGCCGTGCCCCCGAACCGAAGCCAATGATCAGTACCGAACTCAAAACCCAGATCCAGGGCGCTTACTCGCGTTTCCTCGAAGCCAAGAGCCTCAAGCCACGCTATGGCCAGCGATTGATGATCGCTGAAGTTGCCAAGGTGCTGGGGGACATTGACACCGATGAAGAGGGCCGTCGTTCGGGCGATCCTGCGGTAGTGGCCGTCGAGGCCGGGACGGGCACCGGCAAGACCGTGGCGTATGCCATCGCGTCGATCCCCACCGCCAAGGCGGCAGGCAAGCGGCTGGTGATCGCCACCGCGACCGTCGCCTTGCAGGAGCAGATCGTCTACAAGGACCTGCCGGACCTGATGCGCAACAGCGGTCTGAATTTTACCTTCGCGCTGGCCAAGGGCCGCGGCCGTTACATGTGCCTGTCGAAACTCGACGCGTTGCTGCAGGAGAGCGACGCGACCAACGCGACTGCGCAGCTTTTCGAGGAAGAAGGCTTCAAGATCGAGGTCGATGAAGCCAGTCAGAAGCTGTTTACCAGCATGCTGCAGAAGCTGGCGGGCAATAAGTGGGACGGTGATCGCGACAGCTGGCCTCAGGAACTCGCCGATCAGGACTGGGCGCGGCTGACCACCGATCACAGCCAGTGCACTAACCGGCATTGCCCGAACTTTCAGCAGTGCGCTTTCTATAAGGCGCGCGAAGGCATGGGCAAGGTTGACGTGATTGTCACCAACCATGACATGGTGCTGGCGGACCTCGCGCTTGGCGGCGGCGCCGTGCTGCCGGACCCGCGTGACACGTTGTACGTGTTCGACGAAGGCCATCACCTGCCCGACAAGGCCATCGGTCACTTCGCTCATTACACCCGACTGAAATCCACCGCTGACTGGCTTGAACAGACAGCCAAGAACCTCGCCAAGCTGCTGGCCCAACACCCACTGCCCGGCGATCTGGGCAAGCTGATCGAGCAGGTGCCGGAGCTGGCCCGCGAGATAAAGGGGCATCAGCAGTTCATGTTCGGTGCCTGCGAGCAACTGGCAGATTTCCGCGCCGGTGAAGACATGCAGGGTCGCGAGCGGCCCCGTCACCGCTTTGTCGGCGGCGTGATCCCCGAGCACATCCGCGAGATGGGCATCGAGCTCAAGAAGGGCTTTGCGCGCCTCGACGACCTGTTCACGCGCCTTACCGAGCTGCTCAAGGAAGGCATGGATGGCGAAGTCAACATCGGTATCGCCAGCCATCAGGCTGAAGAGTGGTACCCGCTGTTCGGCAGCCTGCTGGCCCGTGCGCATGGTAATTGGGAATTGTGGACAGCCTTTACCGCCGAAGACCCGGAAGACAGCCCGCCCATGGCGCGCTGGCTGACCCTGGCCGACAGCGGTGCAATGTTCGATATCGAGGTCAATGCCAGTCCGATCCTGGCGGCGGAAATGCTGCGTCGCAACTTGTGGAACATCGCCTACGGGGCGCTGGTGACTTCAGCGACCCTGACCGCGCTGGGCAAGTTTGATCGTTACCGCATGCGTGCCGGCCTGCCCAAAGGGGCGGTGACCGCCGTGGTGCCAAGCCCGTTCCATCACGCCGATGCCGGTGTGCTACGCGTGCCGGACCTCAAGGCCGACCCGCGTGACTCGGTGGCCCATACCGCAGCGATCATTCGCGATCTGCCCGGGCTGGTGGAAGGTTCGCGAGGCACGCTGGTGCTGTATTCGTCGCGCAAGCAGATGCAGGACGTTTTCGACGGCCTGGACCGTGACTGGCGCAAGCAGGTGTTCATCCAGGGCAACCTGTCCAAGCAGGAAACCCTCAACAAGCACAAGGCGCGGGTCGACAGCGGCGAGTCCAGCGTACTGTTCGGGCTGGCCAGCTTCGCCGAGGGTGTGGACTTGCCCGGTGCGTACTGCGAGCACGTGGTCATCGCCAAGATTCCCTTCGCGGTGCCCGACGACCCGGTCGAGGCCGCGCTGGCCGAGTGGATCGAAGCGCGTGGTGGCAACCCGTTCATGGAGATCGCCGTGCCGGATGCCTCTTTGCGTCTGGTACAGGCCTGTGGCCGCCTCCTGCGTACCGAAGAGGACCGCGGCACTATCACGTTGCTGGACCGACGTGTCGTCACCCAGCGTTACGGCAAGGCGATTCTCAACGCATTGCCGCCGTTTCGCCGCGAGATTTCCTGAATAACAGCTGTCGGTTGACTCGGGTCTGTTCCCAAAGCGCCCGATCGCTGGAACAATATGCGCCCATTCGGCCTGTCATCAGGCCCAGTACCGTCAGTCAGGAGTCAGCCGTTGCAGATCCAGGGTCATTACGAACTTCAATTCGAAGCAGTACGTGAAGCCTTTGCGGCGCTCTTTGACGACCCTCAGGAGCGCGGCGCTGCCTTGTGCATTCAGGTCGGCGGCCAGACCGTCATTGATCTGTGGGCGGGCACGGCCGACAAGGACGGTGCCGAGGCGTGGCACACCGACACCATTCTCAACCTGTTCTCCTGCACCAAGACCTTTACCAGCGTGGCGGTATTGCAGCTGGTTGAAGAAGGCAAGTTGAAGCTGGACGAACCCGTCGCCAGGCTCTGGCCCGAATTCGCCGCGGCGGGCAAGGCATCGATCACTTTGCGTCAGCTGCTCTGCCATCAGGCCGGTTTGCCTGCGCTGCGCGAGCAATTGCCTGCCGAAGCGCTTTACCAGTGGGACACCATGACGGCGGCGCTGGCGGCCGAAGAACCTTGGTGGACGCCGGGGCAGGGTCACGGTTACGCGGCAATCACCTATGGCTGGCTGGTGGGCGAGATGCTGCGTCGGGCCGACGGTCGAGGCCCTGGGGAATCCATTGCCGCGCGTATTTCTCGCCCGCTGGGGCTGGATTTTCATGTGGGCCTGGCTGATGACCAGTTTCATCGTGTTGCCCATATCGCTCGAGGCAAAGGCAACACCGGTGACGATGCCGCTCAGCGCGTACTGCAAGCCACGATGCGCGAGCCAGCCTCCATCACTGCCAAGGCGTTCACTAATCCGCCGTCGATCATGACCAGCACCAACAAACCCGAATGGCGCCGCATGCAGCAACCGGCGGCCAACGGCCACGGCAATGCGCGCAGTCTTGCCGGTTTCTATAACGGTTTGCTGGATGGCAGCCTGCTTGAAGCAGACATGCTCAACGAGCTGACCCGTGAGCACAGCCTCGGTCAGGACAGGACTCTGCTGACCTCGACCCGCCTGGGCCTGGGCTGCATGCTTGACCAACCGACCGTTGCCAATGCGACCTATGGTCTTGGTCCCAAGGCGTTTGGCCATCCCGGGGCAGGCGGTTCGGTCGGGTTCGCCGATCCTGATTACGAGGTTGCTTTTGGCTTCGTTACCAACACCCTGGGGCCGTACATTCTGATGGACCCACGTGCGCAGAAACTGGTCGGAATCCTGCGTGAGTGTTTGCAGTAAGTATCGGCCATAAGTGCTTGTTTCATACCGACTGTCAGTTAAATGGCTGTAACAGGAACCGTACGACGGTTTCTTTTTCCAACTGCATCTTTATGCATGTTATACCGGCGTAGTCACGTCCTTCTGTCTGATCAAAACCGTTGCGGGTTATCCATGTCGTCTAATAAAAGCCTCGTTCTCGCCCTGTGTATCGCCGTTACCGGCTGTGCTCAAACCCCTCAATCCGACTCTGCTGCAACCGGAGGCCATTGGTGGCAGTTCGGTTCAGGCAGCGAGTCTGCTGATGCAGGCGCTGCTGCAAAGGCTCCGGCACCAAGCCCGGCACCTGCTCCGGTCGCCAAGGCCGCTGCAGCACCGGCAGCACCTGCGGCTGGCGCTGAAAACAGCGCGCCTTGGTACTGGCCGTTCGGCTCGAAAGATAATGCGCAGGTCAAACCTGATGCCGTGGCCGACAAGCCGGCTGCGCCTGCCTTGGTAGCCAAGTCGGAAACCGACAGCAAGTGGTGGTGGCCGTTCGGTAGCGAGGGCAAGAAGGACGAGCCTAAAGCGCTGCCGATGCCTGATCCGAAAGTGACCCAGGCCTGGCTGGACGAGTACGAGCCGCGTCTGCGCGCTGCAATCAAGGACAGCCCGTTCCAGCTGGAGCGTCGCGAAGACCTGCTGGCAATCACTGCACCGGTCGACAGCTCGTTCAACCCTGACCGTCCTGCGATGCTGCTGCCCAACACGCTGGGCCCGATCACGCGACTGGCCAAGGTGGTCGAAGGCGATCAGAAAACTGCCGTGCTGATTCTCGGTCATGCCGACACATCGGGGCCTACCGAAGCCAACCAGAAGATCAGCCAGGAACGCGCGCAGTCTGTTGCCGCGATTTTCCGTCTCAGTGGCCTGGAGCGTAATCGTCTGAGCCAGCGTGGGATGGGTGCCGTGATGCCACGTGCCGCCAACGACAGCCTGCAAGGCCGTGCACTCAACCGTCGTGTTGAAATCCTCATGACGCCGCAGGACACCATGCGCGCGCTGATGGCCCGTTATGCGTTGCCGCCGGTTGCTCCAGTCATGGTTGCCACCCAGGACGTCAAGCCAGTAGCGCCAGCACCTGCTGCCGCGCCTGCCAAGAAAGCCGCCGTGGCGAAGAAAGACACGGCCAAGAAAGCGCCGGCCAAGGCCAGCACTGCCAAAAAGGCCGCGCCTGCCAAGACCACCGCAGCAGCTAAAAAACCGGCAGCGACCAAGGCCCCGGCCAAGGCGCCCGCCAAGAAAGATGACAGCCAGGCCAGTAACTGAGGCCTGGTTACCTCACGACTTTCGTCTCCACGCTCCGCGCTTTGCGTTGTGCACAAGTCCTGAATAGCCTGAAAAACAAGGCTTTCAGGCTTCTGCCCGGAGGGCGTGGGAGCGAACTTGTTCGCGAAAAGGCCGGTACAGTCTCCGAAACGTATCGTCTGAATCACCGTCTTCGCGAACAAGTTCGCTCCCACCGCCTTCGGCCAGAATCAAAAACGAATGTGTGATAACGGCGAGCGCCGAGCCTCGTAACGAGAGTTAGCTAACGTTCATGATATCTGCGCAGGAATGAAACCATGACTCAGACCCTGGCCGACATGCGCCGTGATTACACCCGCGACGGGTTGACCGAAGCGCAATCACCGGACGAGCCCTACGCGCTCTTCCATACCTGGTTTGACGACGCTGTAAAGACCGAACAACCACCTGTCGAGGCCAATGCCATGACCCTGGCAACGGTTGATGAGCAAGGACGTCCGCATTGCCGTGTCTTGCTGCTCAAGGGGCTGGACACGCAGGGTTTCACGTTCTTCACTAACTACGAAAGCGCCAAGGGCCAGCAACTGGCTGCACGTCCATTCGCGGCCATGACGTTCTTCTGGCCAACGCTGGAGCGTCAGGTGCGTATCGAAGGCCGGGTCGAGAAAGTCAGCGCGCAGGAGTCCGATGCTTATTACCAGGTGCGTCCTCTGGGCAGCCGTTTGGGGGCTTGGGCCTCACCCCAAAGTCGCGTGATCGCAGATCGTGACGAGCTGGAAGGTCTGATCAGACAGACGGAACAACGCTTCGCAGACACCCAGCCACACTGCCCCGAGCACTGGGGGGGCTACCGCCTTTTGCCTGAGCGAATCGAGTTTTGGCAGGGTCGCTCCAGTCGACTTCATGACCGTTTGAACTATCGTTCGGTAGACGGCAGGTGGACGCGTGAGCGCCTTGCGCCCTGATTGAATTATTCGTCCGGGCCATCGTCTGAGCGTTATGCAGGTGGGCCGCTGTATGCCGCCTGAATGAACTTAAATTGCAGGATCGGGGCCGTGACAGCACCTTTGTCAGGTAGTCTAATGGCCACTGATTCCTCTGGAGATTCCCTTATGCGCAAGTCCGCTCTTCTGGTTGCTTCGTTCACTGCCATGGCATTGATGCTGGGCGGCTGTGCCTCAAACCTGACCGGTGATTCCTATTCCCGCGATGAGGCCAGGACCGTACAGACCGTCCGTATGGGCACTATCGAATCCTTGCGTCCGGTTAAAATCGAAGGCACCAAGACTCCGATTGGCGGGGCTGCGGGTGCGGTCGTCGGCGGCGTAGGTGGCAGCGCTATCGGTGGCGGTCGCGGCAGCATCGTGGCTGCGGTGATCGGCGCGGTGGCCGGTGGTCTGCTGGGTTCAGCGACCGAAGAAGGCCTGACCCGTACGCAGGGTGTTGAAATCACCGTGCGTGAAGATGACGGCAGCATGCGTGCCTATGTGCAGCAGGTTCAGGAAAACGAGATTTTCCGTGTCGGCGAGCGCGTACGCATCATGAGTGTCAACGGCACAAGCCGCGTCACTCACTGATTTGCAGCACCGCACAGCAAAACCCCGAGCCGCAATGCTCGGGGTTTTTTATTGCCAGGCGTGAATATCGTGCCGATGCTCACGAATACGATGTATCGAACGCCCTATTTCCTGGGGGTGTCGCGGCCTCTTCGCGAGCAAGCTCGCTCCCACAAGACTTATGTATAACGATGGTCATTCTGAGGTCAGCCCTCAATCCCCAGCATGTCCCGCACCAATGCTTCGGCAACCCGAATGCCGTCTACGCCAGCCGAGAGAATCCCGCCCGCATAGCCAGCGCCTTCACCGGCCGGGTAAAGGCCTTTGGTGTTCAGGCTTTGCAGGGTCGGTCCGCGGGTAATGCGCAGCGGGGCCGAGGTACGGGTTTCGATGCCGGTCAGCACCGCATCGTGCAGCGAGAAGCCTTTGATCTGCTTGTCGAACGCAGGCAATGCTTCACGAATGGCTTCAATGGCAAAGGCGGGCAGGGCGTCGGCCAGGTCCACCAGTTTCACGCCCGGCTTGTATGAGGGCTCAACGCTGCCCAGTGCTGTCGAGGCCCTGCCAGCGATAAAGTCACCGACCAACTGCGCCGGCGCTTCATAACTGCTGCCGCCGAGCAGATACGCATGAGACTCCAGGCGTTCCTGCAACTCGATACCGGCCAGCGGGCTGCCGGGGAAATCCTGTTCCGGAGAAATACCGACCACAATGCCCGAGTTGGCATTACGCTCGTTGCGCGAATACTGGCTCATGCCATTGGTGACCACGCGCCCCGGCTCTGAAGTGGCGGCTACGACAGTGCCACCAGGGCACATGCAGAAACTGTAGACCGAGCGACCGTTGCTGGCGTGGTGCACCAGTTTGTAGTCAGCTGCGCCCAGCTTCGGGTGCCCGGCGTATTTGCCCAGCCGCGCGCGGTCGATCAGCGACTGCGGGTGCTCGATACGGAAACCCACCGAAAACGGCTTGGCTTCCATGAACACGCCACGGCCATGCAGCATGCGGAAGGTGTCGCGGGCACTGTGGCCCAGCGCCAGAATGACGTGCCGGGATTCGATCTGCTCGCCACTGTCGAGCTGGACGCCCAGCAATTGACCGTCCTCGATCATCAGGTCGGTCACGCGCTGCTGAAAGCGCACTTCGCCGCCCAGCGCTTCTATCTGATGGCGCATGTTCTCGACCACGCCGGTCAGGCGGAACGTGCCGATATGCGGCTTGCTGACGTAGAGGATTTCTTCCGGTGCACCGGCTTTCACGAACTCGTGCAGCACCTTGCGGCCAATAAACTTCGGGTCCTTGATCTGGCTGTAAAGCTTGCCGTCAGAAAAGGTCCCGGCACCGCCTTCACCGAACTGCACGTTGGACTCGGGATTGAGTACGTTTTTGCGCCACAGCGCCCAGGTATCCTTGGTGCGCTGGCGCACCTCGGTACCACGCTCAAGGATGATCGGCTTGAAGCCCATCTGCGCCAGCAGCAGCCCGGCAAAGATACCGCATGGGCCGAAACCCACGACGATCGGGCGCTCTGTCAGCCCCTCGCGAGCGTGACCGACCACTTTATAGCTGACATCAGGTGCAGGGCCGACGTGGCGGTCATCGCCCAGTTTGCGCAGCAGTGCCTGTTCATCACTGACCTGAAAGTCGATGGTGTAGATAAAGCACAGCTCGGATGACTTTTTGCGCGCGTCGTAACTGCGTTTGAAGAGGGTAAAGTCCAGCAGTTCGCTGCTGTCGATGCCCAGGCGCTGCAAGAGTGCAACGCGCAGGTCTTCTTCCGGGTGATCGATCGGCAGCTTGAGTTCGGTGATTCGTAACATTAAGGGGTCCAGTTTTCGGGCCGCAGGTTCAGCCCGACAGCACTACAAGACCGGCGATTATAAGCGCTGAACCCCTTTGGCGGCGAGCCTGCCTGATCACTCGTCGCGCGAACCGCCATAATAACCGCAGCCACGCTGGGCCTGGCCGTTGATACGCAGTTCGGCCGTCAGGTGTTGTACCGAGCCATTGACGCTGTCAACGCAGCGTTGTGGCGCCACCCAGATCTCGATGCGCTGGTTGTTGGCTTCGCTGCTGACGCTGAAGCTGCCGTCGGGCAGTTTCTCTTCCACGTAAGGCAAGGCAAGCGGTGCAAGACCTTCGCGCTCCAGCACCATGCCCTTGCCACTGACGTTGACGTTCCAGGCGGGTTTATTGCCATTGACGTGCAAGGTCAGACGTTTGAAATTGGCGTCTTCACAGGCCTGGCCGGGACGCTCGACGCGGTACAGCTGATGCAGGTCCAGCTGACCATCGCTGTTGGCCGCTTTGCTCGCAGCAAAGTTACCGCGCAGATCGGCGAATACCGTGCCCTTGCTGTCTGCCAGTGAAGCAGCTTCCTGCAAGATGCCGGTATTGCCGCGATCCTTGACCACATAGCGCCGCTGCTCGTTGCACGGCTTGAACAGCAACTGGCCATTGCTGCCCGTCAGGTCGCCCTGCATACGGAGCATGCCTGCCGTGGAAACCTTGGGTTCCTCGGTCTGTTTGCCGAGCAGTTGGCACCCGGCGAACAGTGGCAGAAGGGCAAATACGAGGACGGAACGGGCAGCAAACATGGTGTGGTCTCCAGACAAGTGTCGCCACGTTACTCAGACTGGAGGTGCATCACAAGGGGGAACGGCCAGACCTGCGCCGCAGTGTGACGCGGAGCGTCACGAAAGGCATTACCACGCAGAGCGTGGTAATGAGAATCATCGTGGCCCATCCTGGTTCTGAACGTTAATGCGCTTCGCAGCGCTTACCCGCCCAGATACGCATCCCGCACTTTCGGATCGACCAGCAGTTCTTCGCCGGTGCCTTGCATCACCACACGACCGTTTTCCAGTACATAAGCGCGGTCGGCGACTTTCAGCGCCTGATTGGCGTTCTGTTCGACCAGAAACACCGTCACACCATCGCGACGCAACTGTTCAACGATCTCGAAAATCTGCTGGATGATGATCGGAGCCAAGCCCAGCGAAGGCTCGTCGAGCAACAGCAGCTTGGGCTTGCTCATCAACGCACGACCGATGGCCAGCATCTGCTGTTCGCCACCGGACATGGTGCCGCCGCGTTGATTGAAGCGTTCCTTGAGGCGCGGAAAGAGCTGCAGGACCTTGTCCATCTGCTCCTGATAATCAGCTTTTTCCGTGAAGAAACCGCCCATCGCCAGGTTCTCTTCAACGGTCAGACGCGCAAACACGCGACGGCCTTCCGGTACTACGGCGATACTCTTGCGCATGATGATCGACGACTCCAGGCCGACCAGCTCTTCGCCCATGTAGCGAATACTGCCGCTGTGCGCGCGTGGTGAGCCGCACAGGGTCATCAGCAGCGTGGACTTGCCTGCGCCGTTGGCGCCGATCAGGGTGACGATTTCGCCCTGACGCACTTCCACGTTGACGCTGTGCAGCGCCTGGATCTTGCCGTAGAAAGTGGAAACGTTTTCGAACTGCAGCATTTACGCTTCCCCCAGATAGGCTTTGATCACATCAGGATTGTCACGAATCTGTTCTGGCGTTCCGTCTGCCAGAGGCGTGCCCTGATTGATCACCACAATGTGGTCGGAAATGCTCATCACCAGTTTCATGTCGTGCTCGATCAACAGGACCGTAGCGTTGTGCTCGCTGCGCAACACGCCGATCAGGGCTTTCAGGTCGTCGGTTTCTCTGGGGTTCAGCCCGGCTGCCGGTTCGTCGAGCATCAGAATGCGCGGGCGCGTCATCATGCAGCGGGCGATTTCCAGACGGCGTTGCTGACCGTAGGCCAGTGTACCGGCAGGGCGGTTAGCGAATTCCTTGAGGTTGACGGCTTCCAGCCAGTGCTCGGCGTAGTCCATGGCTTCGCGTTCGCTGCGGCGAAACGCCGGGGTTTTGAACAAACCGGCCAGGAAGTTGGTATTCAAATGCCGATGCTGGGCAACCAGCAGGTTCTCTACAGCGGTCATTTCCTTGAACAGGCGCACGTTCTGGAACGTACGCACCACGCCCTTGCGAGCAATCTGGTGACCGGCCAGGCCTTGGATGGGCTCGCCGTCCAGCAGAATAGTGCCTGCGCTTGGCCGGTAGAAACCGGTCAGGCAATTGAAAACGGTGGTCTTGCCCGCGCCGTTGGGGCCGATCATCGACACGACCTGCCCTTGATTGACGGTCAGGGCAACGCCATTGACCGCCAACAGGCCGCCAAAACGCATGCTCAAGCCGGTGGCTTGCAATAATGGGCGGCTCATTTCGGCAGCTCCGTTTTCAATTTCATTTCAGGCCGTTGCATGGGCAGGAAGCCTTGAGGGCACCAGATCATCATCAGCACCATCAGCGCGCCGAACATCAACATGCGGTAGTCGCTGAACTCGCGCATCAGTTCAGGCAGCAGAATCATCACGATGGCGGCCAGGATCACGCCCAGCTGCGAGCCCATACCGCCGAGCACGACGATGGCCAGGATGATTGCCGATTCGATGAAGGTGAACGATTCCGGGGTGATCAGACCCTGACGTGCGGCAAAGAAGCTGCCTGCAAAACCGGCGAACGCAGCGCCAAGGGTGAACGCCGAGAGCTTGATCACGGTCGGATTCAGCCCCAGCGCACGACAGGCGATCTCGTCTTCACGCAGCGCCTCCCAAGCCCGGCCGATCGGCATGCGCAGCAGGCGGTTGATGACGAACAGTGCCGCCAGCGCCAGCAGCAGGGCGATCAGGTAAAGGAAGACGACCTTGTTGATCGAGTTGTAAGGCAGGCCGAAGAACTCGTGGAAGGTCTGCATGCCCTCGGCGGCCTTGCGCTCGAACGTCAGGCCGAAGAAGGTCGGCTTGTCGATGTTGCTGATGCCGTTCGGGCCACCGGTCAGCTCGGTGAGGTTGCGCAGGAAGATGCGGATGATCTCGCCGAACCCCAGCGTCACGATGGCCAGATAGTCACCGCGCAGGCGTAGCACCGGGAACCCCAGCAAGAACCCGAACAGCGCCGCCATCAGGCCCGCAATCGGCAGGCAGATCCAGAAGCCGAGCCCATAGTAGTGGGACAGCAAGGCGTAGCTGTAGGCACCGACTGCATAGAAACCGACATAGCCCAGGTCCAGCAGACCGGCCAGACCGACCACGATGTTCAGGCCCAGGCCGAGCATGACGTAGATCAGGATCAGCGTGGCGATGTCCACCGCACCGCGCGACCCGAAGAATGGCCAGATGAACGCCAGCACGATCAATGCGGCCAGGCCCCAGCGTTGGGTTTTCGGCTGAGTCAGGAAATCGCTGGTCTTCTGCGAGATCAACGGCTTTTCGGTACCGCGGCGCATGCTGCCGATCTGTTCTGCGAACAGTACGCGCAAGAACAGCATGACCGAGCAGAAGGCAATGATGGTCAGGGTCAGCGGGCTGGCGTTCTGCACTTGCAGGGTGACGCCGGAAAAGGCCAGTTTCAGGCCGAACACCGGGTAGGCCACGGCCCAGACCAGTGCGGCGCTGAACAGCGCCTGTTTGAAAGACTTGCTCATACTTTCTCAACCTCCGGACGACCCAGGATGCCGGTCGGTCGGAACAGCAGCACCAGAACCAGCAGACCGAAGGCCACGACGTCCTTGTACTGATCACCAAAAATGTCGGCACCGAAGGCTTCGGCGACGCCCAGTACCAGGCCACCGAGCACAGCGCCCGGGATCGAACCGATACCGCCCAGTACGGCAGCAGTGAAGGCTTTCAGGCCGACCAGAAAGCCGGCGCTCGGGTTGATCACGCCGTACTGCATGCTCAGCAGCATCGCCGCGACGGCAGCCAGTGCAGCACCGACCACGAAGGTCAGGGCAATGATGTTGTTGGTGTTGATCCCCAGCAGGTTGGCCATTTTCATGTCCTCGGCACAGGCGCGGCAGGCGCGGCCCATGCGTGAGCGGGAGATGAACAGGGTCAGGCCGGTCATGGCCAGCAGGGTGACGACAAAGACCACGATCTGCATGTAGGAGATCAGCACTTCCTGAGCACCACCGGGCCCGAACGACAGGCTGCCGGGCAGCAGGTTGGGGATGGCGAAGTTGCCGGAGCCCTGGGAAAGCTGAACCGAGTTCTGCAGGAAGATCGACATGCCGATTGCAGAAATCAGTGGAATCAGACGGTTGCTGTTGCGCAACGGACGGTAGGCCACACGCTCGATGCTGTATCCGTAGGCACTGGTTACGACGATGGCTGCGGCGAAACCGGCAATCATCAGCAACGGCAGGCTGTGAATACCCAGCATCGCCAGACCGGCGAGCGCCATGAAAGCTACATAGGAACCGATCATGTACACCTCGCCATGGGCGAAGTTGATCATTCCGATGATGCCGTACACCATCGTGTAGCCGATGGCGATCAATGCATACGTACTGCCAATGGTCAGGCCATTGACCAGCTGCTGCATGTAGTGGAATAACTCGGGCATTTACCGCGCTCCTAAAAACCTGATCTGCATTTCTCTGACCTGCGCCGGGGTGGCATTCTGTCGATGCGTAGCCTGTCGCGCTGTCAGGGAACCGCTGTTGACGGTTTTAAGATTTTCAGGGGGCCTCGTGCATGCAGTTCGGGTCGCCGAAATGTGCGTACGGGCCTGGATTCGTAAAACAAAGCCCACTGCGCTGGCAGTGGGCTTTGAGGGTTAACGCAAGCAGCTTATTTGGCGGCTTCGGTCTTGGGTTTGCCGAAGTGCCACTCGTAAACCACGAACTGGAAGTTCTTCAGATCGCCTTTGTCGTCGTAGCTCAGCTCGCCCATCGGGGTCTTGAAGGTGCCAGCATGGATGGCAGCAGCCACCTTGGCGGTGTCTTCAGACTTGGCGGCGGCGATGCCATCAGCAATGACCTGAACGGCGGAGTAGGACGGGTAGACGAACGGGCCGCTCGGGTCTTCTTTCTTGGCCTTGAAGGCTTCGGTCAGCGCCTGGTTGGCCGGGTCCTGGTCGAAGGATTTTGGCAGGGTGACCAGCAGGCCTTCCGAAGCATCGCCGGCGATCTGCGAGATGGACTCGTTGCCGACGCCTTCAGGGCCCATGAACTTCGCGTTCAGGCCTTTTTCCTTGGACTGGCGCAGGATCTGACCCAGCTCCGGGTGGTAGCCGCCGTAGTAGACGAAGTCGACGTTGGCTTGCTTGAGTTTGGCAATCAGCGACGAGAAGTCCTTGTCACCTGCGTTGATACCTTCGAACAGAGCAACCTTGACGCCTTTTTTCTCCAGCGTCTGCTTGACTGCTGTCGCGATACCTTCGCCGTACTGCTGCTTGTCGTGAATCACAGCAACGATTTTCGGCTTGGCGACGTCGGCAATGTAGTTGCCTGCGGCCGGGCCCTGGGCGCTGTCGAGACCGATGGTGCGGAATACCAGTTTGTAGCCGCGTGCGGTGATTTCCGGGCTGGTGGCAGCCGGGGTCACCATGATGATGCCTTCGTCTTCGTAAACGTCGGACGCTGGCTGGGCGGAGCTGGAGCACAGGTGACCGACCACGTATTTCACGCCGTCGTTGACCACCTTGTTGGCGACCGCAACGGCCTGTTTCGGATCGCAGGCGTCATCGTATTCGACGGCTTCAAGCTTTTTGCCATCCACGCCGCCTTTGGCGTTGATCTGCTCGATGGCCATTTTGGCACCGTTGAACTGCATGGTGCCGTATTCGGCAACCGGGCCGGTCTTGGGGCCGGCGATGCCGATCTTGATGGTGTCAGCTGCGAACGAATGGCTGGCAACCCCCGCCATAACCAGTGCGGCAAACAGCCTTGAAAGCTTATTGGTACCCTTAGTCATGATGCTCCACTCTTGCGTTGTAGTTTTTATAATCCTGATGGCCAAGGCTCCAGGACCGGATTCGATCACCGGTTCTCCCACGCCGCCAACTGTACCGGAACAGTTTAGAGTGCCGCTCGTTGGCTTGGAAAGCCGGGCGTTTGGGGACAAACCGATGCGTGTCGCTTAATCGAAAGAAAGTTACAGAATCAAACCGCCTGAGGCCCTGAAATCGCTTCAGATCCATAAGGTTATCTGCACTTTCCCGCGATAAATCACCTGCTTCTGGGCTTGCCGATGGGAAAGTCGGCGCTATCATTGCGCCGATTTTCTTTCTGGTGAAACCCATGACGCAAGAACCTAGCACCCTCTATGCCAAACTGCTTGGCGAAACCGCATCAATCACCTGGACTGAATTGCAACCATTCTTTGCCAAGGGTGCCCTGTTGTGGGTCGAACTGCCTCTGGATTTGATCGAAGTTGCCGAGGCCGTGGCCGAAAATGATGCAGTGAGGGTGTCTGCATGGCTGGCTGAAGGACAGGTCGGCAAGGTCTCGGAAAGCAAGGCGCTTGAGCTGGTGGAGACCGATCCTTCGCTCTGGGCTGTAGTGGTGGCACCTTGGGTTCTGATTCAAAACAGAGCGCAGGATTGATTTGCGCACCATTTAGGTGCCTGACGATTTGCCGGAGTGAGTTGGAAGGTAACTGTCCCGGCGTCGACGTAGCGTAAAACCACACCTGCCGACCAGTGACTACAAAGCGTAGCGTCAGGTACGGACGGGCCTGTGACTGGCAAATTCGTCATTGTCGGTCAGGTCGGCAAACACATCGGCAGGTTCTGAAACGTCGATGTCCGGGCCGTGCATGTGCGGTGGTGGCAGGGCAGACCAACGGGTAGTCGGTTCGCGCTCGTTCATCTGTCTGGCAAGGGGCAGGATTCGCTCCAGTGGCTGAGGCTTGCTGAACAGATAGCCTTGTACGTAATCACTGCCGAATCGGCTGAGAAACTCAAGTTGAGCCGGGGTTTCCACGCCTTCCGTGACGACTTTCAGGTGCAGGGTATGAGCCATGACGAGAATCGCCTGGACGATTTCCATATCCTGTGGAGATTGGGGAATATCAATGATGAATGATCGATCGATCTTCAGCGTGTCCAGTGGCAGCCGCTTGAGATAGGCAAGCGATGAGTAGCCGGTGCCGAAGTCGTCAATCGACAGGGAGACCCCCAGGCTGCGAATGTGCTTGAGCATCAGAATGGTATTGCTGATATTGCCCATCAACGCATTTTCGGTCACCTCCAGTTCCAGTCGGCCAGGTGCAACGTCGGCGTCGGCCAGTGCCTGCTCGACCTCTTCGACCAGTTCGTCGCGGCCCAGCGTGAGTGCCGAGCAGTTGACTGTGATGATCAGCTGTTCCAGCCCTTCCTGACGCAGTGTGCGCAGGTCGTGACAGGCGCGGCGCAGCACCCAGTTATCCAGCTCGGCGATCAGCCCGTTGGCCTCGGCAATGCCGATGAAGCGCCCGGGAGCCAGCAAACCGTGTTGCGGGTGATTCCAGCGCACCAGTGCCTCCAGCTTGGCAACGTGGCCAGTATGCATGTCGACGATAGGCTGATAATAGACCTGCAGACCGGTCTCTTCGCGCAGGGCATTGCGCAGTTCCTCCTCCAGATGCAGTTCCAGGCTGGCCCTGGTCTTGAGCGCGGGGCTGAAGAAATTGACCCTGTTGCGTCCGTTGCCCTTGGACTGGTAAAGCGCGAGGTCTGCGTGTTTGAGCAGTTCATCGCAGGTTGAACCGTCACGCGGGAACACGGCGATACCGATACTGGTCGTCATGACCATGCGCCTTCCTGCCAGCGCGATGGTTTCCTTCATTTTTTGCATGACCCGATAGGCCAGGTGTCGTGCCTCTTCGTAGTCCGGAATGCTGAGCAGGATGCAGAATTCATCGCCGCCGAAACGGGAGACCACGTCTTGCACACGGGTGGCGCTGCGGATGCGTTCGGCAATCACCTTGAGCAGTTCGTCACCGGCGTCATGGCCCAGACTGTCGTTAATGCGCTTGAAGTGGTCGATGTCCAGAAACATCACTGCAAGCATGCCGTTGTTGTAGGTGTGCTCCTGCAGCTTTTCGGCAAATATCTGATTGAAGCCCCGGCGGTTGATCAGGTTGGTCAACGGGTCGTAATGGGCCACCTGCTGAAGCGAGACGCGGGCCTGATCCAGCTGGCTGAGCAGCGCGTTGACGCGTTGCAGGTCGTGCTCCTTGCCCTGCAGTTTCTTGTCGGCCATTGCCGCGCTGATGCTGCCGGCGATGATAAGCAGGGTGATGGCGGCAATGGTAAGCCCAAGCTGCTGGCTGTTTTCGGTGCCGGGGATGTGCAGCGCAGCGCCTTCGGGCATGACCAGTCGCAGTGCCCTCATGCCCATCAAGTGCATGGTCAGCAAACCCGCACCCAGCAGAAGACTCACCCCGTAGCGGAACATCTGATGAAACATGCCGTTGTACTGACGCAGATGCCGGGACAGTGTCAGCAGAGCAATGCTGGAAAGGACGGCAACCACGATCGACAGCGCGAACATCCGTGGTTCGTAGTACTGCGTGGCAGCGGAGCGCATCGCCGACATGCCCAGATAGTGCATGACACTGATGCCGGTCCCCATGACCAGCGAACTGATCAGACAGCGCCTGAGCGTCAGCTCAGGGATGGTCAGGGCTCTCATGGCCACCAGTGCAGTGATCAGCACGATCAGCAGGGAAGCCAGCGTGACTGTCAGGTCGTAAGAGATTTTCAGCGGGGCCTCAAACGCCAGCATGCTGATGAAATGCATCGCCCACACGCCGCCCGCCAGGCATAACGCGCCCAGTGCTTTCCACAGGCGACGGCTCTTGATGGCGTCGACCTGAATGACGCGGTCGGCAATATCCAGCGTGGCGAAGGATGCGGCGCAAGCCACACCGTAAGCCAGCGCTACCAGAAACAGGTTATGACTGCAGTCGATTAATAATTGCCCGTCCGCTGGGAGGCCAGCGAATACGTTCAAACCCAGCCACTCCATAGCGCGCCCTATTCTCACTACAAGAGCGCCAAGCCTCAGGACCTGGCGATTTGAGCTGAGTATAGAAGCTGTTTACAACCTGCCACCCCTGCGAGCGGCCATTTTGATATTGACTCAATAACGAATAGTTATAAAAGGCCATCATGTCCTATGCGTAGTTACGAATGTTTACAGACAGATAGCGCTTCTGCTTCTAGATTGAAGTGACTGAGAGTCAAGGGATGGATGCCTTATGAACACGCTCCAGGCTGAAAACGCTACTCAGGCTGCCAATGCCTGGCGCGTGCTGTTCCTGTTTTTTCTGGCCAATCTGTTCAACTTCTTTGATCGCACCATCCCGGCGATTATCGTCGAGCCCATTCGTCTGGAATGGCATTTGAGTGACTTTCAACTGGGGTTGCTGGGGACCGCATTCACGCTGGTCTACGCTTTCGCTGGTCTGCCATTGGGGCGCATGGCCGACAACGGGTCGCGCAAGAAGCTCATGGGCTGCGGTCTGGCGGTCTGGAGCGGGTTGACTGCGGTTAATGGCATGGTGGGCAGTTTCTGGACCTTCCTGCTGGTGCGCATGGGCGTCGGCATAGGTGAGGCCAGCTACGCGCCTGCTGCCAACTCACTGATCGGTGATCTGTTTCCAGCCCATCGGCGTGCGCGGGCCATGGGGCTTTTCATGCTGGGTCTGCCGTTGGGGCTGCTACTGGCGTTCTTTACCATCGGCGCTATGGTCAAGGCGTTTGACAGCTGGCGCGCACCGTTCTTTATCGCTGCGGTTCCTGGTCTGTTGCTGGCCGTGTTCATCTTTTTCATCAAGGAGCCCAGGCGCGGCGCGGCTGAAAGCGTGCGGATGTCAGAGGCGAAGATTGAAAAGCCGATCCGCCGTGTGCTGTCGATTCCGACCTTTCGTTGGCTGGTGCTGGGCGGTCTGACCTTCAACTTTGCGACTTACGCCTGCAATTCATTCATGGTGCCGATGCTGCAGCGCTATTTTCTGCTGCCCTTGCAGGAAGCTGCAGTGGCGACCGGGGTTATTGTCGGCGTAACCGGGCTGATCGGTCTGACGCTTGGGGGCTGGATAGCCGACAAACTGCACCAGCGCTTTTCCAATGGACGGCTGTTGTTTGCGACCATCAGCATGTTGATCGCCGCACTGGCCACAGGCTATGCGCTGCATGCAGGGCAGATCGGGATCGGTGTGTTCGTGGGGGTGTTCAGTCTGGGCTGGCTGTTCGCTTACAACTTCTATACCTGCGTCTACACCGCTATTCAGGACGTAATCGAACCGCGCCTGCGGGCCACGGCCATGGCGCTGTTCTTTGCCGGGCTTTATTTGCTGGGTGGAGGGCTGGGGCCGGTGGTGGTCGGTTTGCTGTCTGATCACTTTGCCCATGCTGCGATGGGCGTTGCAGGTGTCGAGGTGATGAGCGAAAGCTTTAAAGCCATCGGTTTGCACGATGCCATGTACCTGATCCCGGCAGCGCTGTTTCTGACCTTGCTGTTCCTGTATCAGGCTTCGCGCTGTTTCAGCCGGGATGCCGAGCGGATGAAGGCGAGAATGGCGGCTGACGAGCCGGTGGAGGAGTTGGCGCAGGGAATTGTGGTGGCCAGGCAGTGATCGTGCTGATGCAAGAACGGACGCAGAGTTGGATTATCGTTCCTCACGCTCCCGCGTGGGAATGCCGTGCGTGACGCTCTGCGTCACAAATCTGCGCCGCACTGCACACGCAAGATCGGACGCAGAGCGTCCAGAACGGCATGCGACGCAGAGCGTCGCACGATAGTTAAGGTCATCGTTCCGCACGCTCCAGCGTGTGAATGTCGTGCGTGACGCTCTGCGTCACAAATCTGCGCCGCACTGCACACGCAAGATCGGACGCAGAGCGTCCAGAACGGCATGCGACGCAGAGCGTCGCACGATAGTTAAGGTCATCGTTCCGCACGCTCCAGCGTGGGAATGCCGTGCGTGACGCTCTGCGTCACAAATCTGCGCCGCACTGCACACGCAAGATCGGACGCAGAGCGTCCAGAACGGCATGCGACGCAGAGCGTCGCACGATAGTTAAGGTCATCGTTCCGCACGCTCCAGCGTGGGAATGCCGTGCGTGACGCTCCGCGTCACAAATCTGCGCCGCACTGCACACGCAAGACCGGACGCGGAGCGTATCAAGGCTTCAACCCGCAACCAGTACCCGGATCGCTTCCAGGCGCAGGGCTGCTTTTTCAAGCATGGCCAGGCCTTGTTCGCGCTGGCTGCGCAGGGCGACCAGTTCACTGTCGCGCACGGTCGGGTTGACCGCTTGCAATGCCGTCAGGCGAGCCAGTTCCTCTTCAGTGTCGGCTGCCAGACGACGCTGTGCTTCGGCCACGCGTTCTGCGTGTCTTGGGGTGATTTTCTCTTCGCCCGCATTGATTCTCGGGGTCAACTGGTCACGTTGCGCCTGGATGAACTTGTTGGCGCTGGCACGAGGCACGCTTTCGAGCTGATCATTGAGGGTGTTGAACGACACACGGCTCGACAGATCGTTGCCATTGGCGTCGAGCAGGCAACGCAACGCGGCAGGAGGCAGGTAGCGCCCCAGCTGCAACGAGCGAGGAGCAACCACTTCGCTGACGTAGATCAGTTCCAGCAGGACAGTGCCCGGCTTGAGCGCCTTGTTCTTGATCAGTGCCACGGCGGTGTTGCCCATCGAGCCGGACAGCACGAGGTCCATACCGCCCTGAACCATCGGGTGCTCCCAGGTGATGAACTGCATGTCTTCGCGAGACAGCGCCTGATTGCGGTCGTAGGTGATGGTCACGCCTTCGTCGTCGCCGAGCGGGAAGCTGGCGTCGAGCATTTTCTCGCTTGGCTTGAGGATCAGAGCGTTTTCCGAATGGTCTTCGCTGTCGATGCCAAAGGCGTCAAACAGGGTTTCCATGTAGATCGGCAGGCTGAACTGATCGTCCTGTTCCAGAATGGCTTCAACCAGCGCTTCGCCTTCGCCGGCGCCGCCGGAATTGAGTTCCAGCAAGCGGTCGCGACCGGTGTGCAGTTCGCTTTCCAGGCGTTCACGCTCGGTGCGGGCTTCGTCGATCAGACTTTGCCACTCGTCGTCGTCACCGCTTTCCAGCAGCGGCAGCAGGCGCGGGCCGAACTGATGCTGCAGGGCGTTGCCGGTCGGGCAGGTATTGAGGAACGCATTGAGCGCCTCGTGATACCACTGGAACAGGCGTGCCTGCGGGCTGGTTTCCAGGAAGGGTACGTGCAGCTCGATGGTGTGCTTCTGGCCGATCCGGTCCAGACGCCCGATACGCTGCTCCAGCAGGTCCGGGTGCGACGGCAGGTCGAACAGCACCAGATGGTGAGAGAACTGGAAGTTGCGGCCTTCGCTGCCGATTTCCGAGCAGATCAGGACCTGAGCGCCGAATTCTTCGTCCGCAAAATAAGCAGCCGCGCGGTCGCGCTCAAGGATGTTCATACCCTCGTGGAAGACCGTGGCCGGAATGCCGGAACGTACGCGTAGTGCGTCTTCCAGGTCCATGGCGGTTTCGGCGTGGGCGCAGATGACCAGCACCTTGACGCGCTTGAGCATTTTTAGCGTGTCGATCAGCCAGTCGACGCGTGGGTCGAAGCGCCACCAGCGCTCTTCTTCGCTGACTTCCGACTGCGACTGGAAGCTGACTTCCGGGTAAAGGTCGGCGTGTTCGCCAACCGGCAACTCAAGGTATTCCACAGGGCAGGGCAGCGGGTATTGATGCAGCTTGCGCTCCGGGAAGCCCTGCACGGCGGCACGGGTGTTGCGGAACAGCACGCGGCCGGTGCCGTGACGGTCCAGCAGTTCGCGAATCAGGCGCGCCTTGGCTTCGTCGTCGCCGGTATTCACGGCTGCCAGCAGGGAATCGCCTTCGGCACCCAGGAAGCCATGAATGGTTTTCTGAGCCGCAGCGGACAGCTTGCCCTTGTCGAGCAGCTCCTGAACGGCCTGAGCCACCGGGCGGTAGTTCTCGCTTTCGGCGCGGAAGGCCTTGAGGTCGTGGAAGCGGTTCGGGTCCAGCAGGCGCAGGCGGGCGAAGTGGCTGTCCTGACCCAGTTGCTCCGGGGTCGCGGTCAGCAGCAGTACGCCGGCAATGACTTCGGCCAGTTGCTCGACCAGCGAGTATTCGCGGCTGGCCTTGTCTTCGTGCCAGACCAGATGGTGCGCTTCGTCGACTACCATCAGGTCCCAGCCTGCTGCAAACAGGGCGTCCTGGGCTTTTTCGTCTTCGACCAGCCATTCCAGGGCAACCAGTGCAAGCTGGGTGTCTTCGAACGGGTTGCCTGCATCGCTTTCCATGAAGCGCTCGGCGTCGAACAGCGCGACCTGCAGGTTGAAGCGGCGACGCATTTCCACCAGCCACTGGTGCTGGAGGTTTTCCGGGACCAGGATCAGCACGCGGCTGGCGCGCCCCGACAGCAGTTGGCGATGGATTACCAGACCGGCTTCGATGGTTTTGCCCAGACCCACTTCGTCGGCCAGCAGAACGCGCGGCGCGATACGGTCCGCGACTTCGCGAGCGATGTGCAACTGGTGGGCGATAGGCTGTGCCCGCACGCCACCCAGGCCCCACAGCGAGGACTGCAATTGGCGGCTGGTGTGCTCCAGCGTGTTGTAGCGCAACGAGAACCAGGACAACTGGTCGATCTGGCCAGCGAACAGACGGTCGGTAGCCAGACGGAACTGGATGAAGTTCGACAGCTGGGTTTCCGGCAGTGTCACCACTTCGTTCTGCGCGTTCAGGCCGTGGTAGACCAGCAGGCCATCGACATCGTCGACTTCGCGTACGGTCATCTTCCAGTTTTCGAAATGTGTGATCACATCGCCTGGGGAGAAGCGCACGCGGGTCAGCGGCGCATTACGCAGTGCGTACTGACGTGTTTCGCCAGTGGCCGGATAGAGCACGGTCAACAAGCGGCCGTCCTGTGCCAGAACGGTGCCTAAACCCAGCTCGGCTTCGCTGTCACTAATCCAGCGTTGCCCCGGTTGATACTGCTGCGCCATGCTGCCTGTCTCCCGCTTGAAAAAGCTGAGTATGTTAACGGAACGCGCACCGAAGGCCAAAGGCAGCGTGAAAAAACTCATCTTCAGCGCTGATAACCCATCGAATTTTTAGTTCCATGACACTAATTTCACTGTCAGCGGTCGAAAAAGATCTTATAAACATTTGCTGACTATTTTAGCCCGGTTCAAGTTGCCTCGTGCACGGCCGACACCCCGGTAAGAGGAGATAAAACCATGCTGCAACCTATGCTTCCGCTAAGTGTGGTGCCTGTGACATCACAGATGGACCCGGCCAAACGCATGCCGGACATCCCGCCTGTCGCACCGGTGCAGCAAAGCTCCAACGAGACCTCCATCGACCTGCGCAACGAAGATACCGAACGCAGCGCGTTGCTGTTGCGCGAAGAACAGCAGCGTCAGCAACAGCAGCAGGGTCGAACCTCTGAAGAGGCCGAGGAATATCAGGGGTTGGTCGTTCCAGGGGATTCTCTGAACGCTGACAACACCGTTCCTGTCGTACCGCTCATCGACGACGAGCCGCGTCAGGGTCTCTGGGTGGATATTCAGATCTGATAAGCGGGAAAGCCTGGTTCTTCGCTGGTCATGGCCGCTGCGATTAAGCATTATTGGCATTGATTTCCAGTGTTCGAGAGCGGCAAGCCATGAGCGACGATGAAAAATTGATCGACCTGGGCGCAGAGCGCGCCAGACGCGTTCACGATTTGAACGACAAACGCCTCAACGAAGTGCGCAACGCCTTCGAACAGGCGATGCCTTTAAGCAGCAAAAAGCCAAAGAAAAAGCCTAAAAAACGCTGATAACTCCTTTCTGCATCATTGATCTGGATCAAGGTGCCCTCGTGCAGCTGCGTTTAACCTGATGCCATCGAATACGGCGCAACACGACGACCAGCCAGTCGTCGCCAGCTCGGTATCGGCGGCACAAAAAAGAACGACTGGCCAGGGCCAGTCATTCTGTCAGTGAGCACGCAAGGCATTTCGGGCGACCCAGGTCGCCCTTTTTTTCGTCCGTATTTCAACCCAGGCCTTTAGGCCACTGTTTTTGCGCCGGCATGAGTCAGGTTGTAGGCTCTGGCCTCTTCGGCTGTTTTCACGTCCCGGTTATAGCTCGGTGACCAAGCGGTCAGCGGTGATTTCTGAGTGAAACTGACGTTACTGCCGATGTCTTTGAAGTGGGCGTCGCCGTAGTCATCCAGCACGCCGGAGTTACTTGCCTTGTTGGAGACATCCACGCCTTTTGCGAAATAGTTGGACTGCGACAGAATCGTTGCATCCCCCGTCGCAGTGAAGCCGAGGTGGAATTTGTCGATGGAGTTATTGAACACGTCAAATTGCCCGTGACGCATCAGGCCGGGGGCCCGGACATCCAGGTTGCTGAAGACGTTGTTGGCAATGGTCATTTGCGGATAACCCTTGTAGGCGGCTTTGGCCGCCGCAGAATCATCGGGCTGGCCCAGAATCACCCCATATTCGTTGTTCTGAAACTTTGAATTGGTCAGGCTGACATTATCTGCCGTCCCGCCAACGTAGAGCAGCTTATCCAGCCCTTTGGGGTTCTGATCCTTGGTGCCTGTGTAGGTGTTCTGATCGATCCAGTACTTCTTGCCGCTGCTGATGAACATCTGCATGTCACCGTTTTCACGGTAACGGCTGTCATGGTTGAAGTTGAGGTTCTGGAAAATATCATTGCTCGCGGTTTTGCCACTGGCCAGATAGATATTGTGCAGGGTGTTGCCCTTATCGGTGCCCAACAGGGTTTTGTTGGCTCCGAAATTGATGGTCACTTTGCTGTCGGCAGACAGGTTGGCTCCCAGACGCACCGTACGAGCCGTGTCGTCTTCCATGTTTTTCTTGAGTTCCGCCACGGTATTCACAGTGACCACTTGACCGCCGTTACCGCCGGTCGTGCCAGCGTCTTTGGCGAAACCCACGATGCCCGACATGTCCGCGCCCTGGCCGTGCGCAGCCGGTGTGGCGGGTTTTGCTGCTTTAACCGTGTTATCCGGTGTGGCGGTGGTGGAGGTCGAGGTTTTCGGCAACGCAGGTTCATGGACCACTGCTGGTTTTACCGCATCGGGCCTGGTCGGTGTCTCTGGAGGAGCACTGCTTCGCTCGGCGGTGCGGGGGGCAGTGTGTGACGGTGGTGTTTGTGAAGGTGCTATTTGTGAAGGTGTAGTGGGCGTCGACTCTGTATTTTTTTGCAGTGATACAGGTTTTTCTGAAGGGTGATCGTTCTGCACTACAAAGGGTTTTTCTGCGTTGCCCTGAGGCGTCGAAGGCGACGATGACGATGAGGAAGAGGGCGATTGAGCGAGCGTCGGCGCCTGTTCGTGTTGAGTCTGTGCAGGCGGCGTAACGTCCTGTTGCTGATTGCCGCGCAAGAGAGAGAACAATTCCTTGAGGAAGTTACGAATGGCTTCCACAAGTTTGTTCAGTACTTGCTCACTGTTACCGCCCAGCATGTTTGAAGACGCGCTTGTATCAGTCGGCTGGACTCTGGAGCTTAGTGTGTTCAGCGAGGAGTGCGGACCATTGGCCTGTTGTGTCAGGCCGAAGTCGATCAGGTTGCTATTGTGGCCCGGCTTGATGCCTTGGCCTTGCGACTGCGCTTGATCGGTCTGTGCAGTGGCATCCTGCGCAGGAATCCCGGAGACGGGGTAATAGTTTCTGTTGATCATATTCATGGCTGATTTCCCCGCCTGTAGGATGAACAATTCGTGATCCGGATAGAGAGTGCCGCTGGTTTCCTGAGTGGAAAGCGCAGCAAAGCAGTTCCGGATGCATCATGAATTTTTTTGTTCAGGCCACTGGCGAGTCTGGCGTGCGCATGGTGTGGCGCACGCCCATGCGCGGTATCAGCCGAAGGTGATCTCGGGCAATACGGTCAGGTCGACCGTCTGCTGCTTGCGCGGGGCGAGGATCTCGGCTTCGCCGTCTACAACCAGCTCATCGTTCTGATTGAAAACGCGGGTTGCGATGCGCACTCGGAACTTTGGCAGTTTTTCCAGGATTTCCAGGCGCACAGTCAGGGTGTCGCCCAGTTTTACCGGTTTCTGGAAAGTCATCTGCTGACCGATGTAAATAGTGCCCGGCCCAGGCAGCTCGCACGCAACGGCCGCACTGATCAACGCACCACTGAACATGCCGTGAGCGATGCGCTCCTTGAACATGGTCTTGGCGGCATATTCGGCGTCCAGGTGAACCGGGTTGTGGTCGCCGGACATGGCGGCGAACAGTTGAATGTCACGTTCTTCCACTGTCTTGCTATAGCTGGCGGTCTGACCGACTTCAAGGGCTTCGTAAGGCGTGTTGGTGACTTGAGTCATGTGGCTGTCCTGACAATAAAAATGGATTGAAGCGGGCCGGTTCGTGCAATCCGACTTAGCCTTGATTTGTAACACTTGATGACCTGCCGCCGCCATTGCGCGGACAAGATCATTCAGACGCTTGCCGGGGCTGCCCGGATCACATTCAAGGCAAATAATAAGCGAATGTCATGAGAATACTGCTGTTGCGGTATCGATAGCCTGTTGATTAGCGGGCCATCTGCAATTGGAAGTGTATCGTCGTCGGCAGATTTCAGTCTGAACGGAGGCAAGATTCATGCTGCTGATGACGCTCGGCCGATTATTTGCCTGAGACGTTTTAACTGCTAACGTCGGGCCAGGCCTACGCAGGGAAGAGGATAAAAATAATGCAAAGTGATTTCTGGGATGACAAGCGTCCGGCAGGTGTCGACTCCGAGGTGGACTTACAGACCTATCAGTCGGTCATTGAAGTATTTGAGCGCTGCTGCAGAAAGTTTGCGGACCGACCTGCATTCAGCAATATGGGCGTGACTCTGACCTACGCCGAACTTGAGCGTCACTCTGCCGCTTTCGCAGGCTATCTGCAGCAGCACACACAATTGGTACCGGGTGACCGTATTGCCGTACAGATGCCCAATATCCTGCAATACCCGATTGCCGTCTTTGGTGCGATGCGTGCAGGTCTGATCGTGGTCAACACCAATCCGTTATACACCGCACGCGAGATGCGCCATCAATTCAAGGACTCTGGTGCCAGGGCGCTGGTGTACCTCAATTTGTTCGGCAAGCTGGTGCAGGAAGTGCTCCCCGACACTGCAATCGAACACCTGATCGAAGTGAAAATGGGCGACATGCAGTCACCTGCCAAGGGATGGCTGGTCAATACCATCGTCGACAAGGTCAAAAAGCTGGTCCCGTCATTCCATTTGCCTCAGGCCGTTGGCTTCAAGCGTGCGCTTCGCCTGGGGCGTGATAGCCGTATGCAGGTCGTACCGCGAGGTCTGGACGACGTTGCTGTGCTGCAATACACCGGTGGCACCACGGGGCTGGCCAAGGGCGCGATGCTCACTCACGGCAATCTGGTCGCCAACATGCAGCAAGTCTATGCCTGCATGCGCCAGCAGCGTCCCGAAGGCGGCTCGCTGTTTGAAGAGGGCACAGAGGTAATGATCGCGCCGTTGCCGCTTTATCACATCTATGCATTCACGGCGAACTGCATGTGCATGATGATCAGCGGCAATCACAACATCCTGATTACCAACCCTCGCGATATCGGCGGCTTCATAAAGGAGCTGGGCAAGTGGAAATTCACCGCCATGATCGGCCTCAACACACTGTTCGTGGCGCTCATGAATCATCCACAGTTCAGGAGTCTGGATTTCTCGGCGCTGAAAAGCACCAATTCCGGTGGTACTGCGCTGGTCAAGGCCACGGCCGAGCGCTGGGCGCAGATCACCGGCTGCACAATCGTCGAGGGTTATGGCCTGACTGAGACTTCGCCTGTCGCCAGTGCCAATCCTTACGGTGCTCTGGCTCGTCTGGGTACAGTCGGTATTCCGGTGCCGGGCACTGCGATGAAGGTTATTGACGACGACGGTGCCGAATTGCCCTTCGGCGAGCGAGGCGAGCTGTGTATCCAAGGGCCGCAGGTCATGAAGGGCTACTGGAACCAGCCGGCTGCCACCGCCGAGTCACTGGATGCGCAAGGCTGGTTCAAGACTGGTGACATTGCGGTGATTGGTGCCGACGGATTCGTCAGTATTGTCGACCGCAAGAAAGACTTGATCATCGTGTCTGGCTTCAACGTTTACCCCAACGAAATCGAAGACGTGGTCATGGCCCACCCGAAAGTCGCCAACTGCGCCTGTATCGGTGTGCCGGACGAGCGTTCGGGGGAGGCCGTAAAACTGTTTGTGGTGGCGCGCGAGCCGGGGTTGAGCGTTGAAGAGCTCAAGGCCTTCTGCAAGGAGAATTTTACGGCTTACAAGGTACCCAGGCATATTGTCCTGAGGGAATCGTTACCGATGACGCCGGTAGGCAAGATTTTGCGCCGGGAGCTTCGTGACATCGCCTGAGTCACCTAATCGTCTCTATTTGTGTACATGACCCCGTTTGCAGGTTGCTGCATGCGGGGTCTTGTTTTTTGAAAAACCCTTAATTATGGGGAGCGACCGCTCTGTTCCGGTGCTTTCGTGGTGGTTATTAATATTCTTTTAATGTTTTAAAAATGACTGATTTATAGATTATGGTCTTTTTGATGACTGCGTGGCCTTCTTAAGCCTCTAGTCGACGTTTGGCAAAGCTGCTACTCTCGGCGCGCTTTTTGATCAGTCATAAAGCGAAAAAAGCGTCTACTGCATAATTCCAAGCACAAGAAAATCATCGCTTCAGGCGATGTGAAGAATTCGCTATCGCTACGGAGCCGACTGAATGATTGAAAACTTCTGGAAGGATAAATATCCGTCTGGTATCCCCGCCGATATCAATCCTGACGAGTATCCCAATGTCCAGGCTGTCCTGAAGCTGTCCTGCCAACGCTTCGCCGACAAACCGGCGTTCAGCAATCTGGGCAAGACCATCACCTACGGCGAACTGTATGAGCTGTCCGGCGCGTTCGCTGCCTGGATCCAGCAACATACCGACCTGCAGCCGGGTGATCGCATCGCTGTGCAGTTACCCAACCTGTTGCAGTACCCGATTGCCGTCTTCGGTGCCATTCGCGCCGGGCTGATCGTGGTCAACACCAACCCGCTGTACACCGCGCGGGAAATGGAACACCAGTTCAACGACTCCGGCGCCAAGGCGCTGGTGTGTCTGGCAAACATGGCGCACCTGGCCGAAAAGGTCGTGCCCAAAACGCAGATCAAGCATGTCATCGTCACTGAAGTGGCTGACATGCTGTCGCCGCTCAAGCGTTTGCTGATCAACAGCGTCATCAAGTACGTGAAGAAAATGGTCCCGGCCTATCACTTGCCCAAAGCCGTCAAATTCAACGATGTTCTCGGCAAGGGGCGTGGCCAGCCAGTGACCGACGTGTCGCCCGGCAGCGCCGATGTTGCTGTGCTGCAATACACCGGCGGCACCACCGGTGTGGCCAAGGGCGCAATGCTGACTCATCGCAACCTGATCGCCAACATGTTGCAGTGCCGGGCGCTGATGGCTTCAAACCTTGGCGACGGGTGTGAAATCATCATCACGCCCCTGCCGCTGTATCACATCTACGCCTTCACCTTTCATTGCATGGCGATGATGCTGCTCGGCAATCACAATATCCTGATCAGCAACCCGCGTGATCTGCCAGCGATGGTCAAGGAGCTTTCGAAATGGAAGTTCAGCGGCTTTGTCGGCCTTAACACGCTGTTTGTGGCCTTATGCAATAACGAGGGTTTCCGCAACCTCGACTTTTCGGCGTTGAAAGTTACCCTGTCCGGCGGCATGGCCCTGCAGCAGTCCGCTGCCGAACGCTGGAAGCAGGTCACTGGCTGCCAGGTCTGCGAAGGCTATGGCATGACCGAGACCAGCCCGGTGGCTACGGTCAATCCCGCTAAAGACGTGCAGATGGGCACTATCGGTATTCCTGTGCCGTCGACGCTGTGCAAGGTTATCGACGATGCTGGCAACGAGCTGGCGTTCGGTGAAACCGGCGAGTTGTGCATCAAGGGCCCTCAGGTCATGAAAGGCTACTGGCAGCGCCAGGAAGCCACCGATGAAATGCTCGACAGTGATGGCTGGCTCAAGACCGGTGACATCGCGATCATCCAGCCCGATGGCTACATCCGGATTGTCGATCGCAAGAAAGACATGATTCTGATCTCCGGTTTCAATGTATACCCCAACGAACTTGAAGACGTGCTGGCCACGCTCCCGGGTGTGTTGCAATGCGCGGCGATCGGCGTGCCGGACGAGAAGTCAGGCGAAACCATCAAGGTTTTCGTCGTGGCCAAACCGGGCGTTACCCTCACCAAGGAACAGGTCATGGAGCACATGCGCGCCAACCTGACCGGCTACAAGGTGCCGCGTAGCGTGGAATTCCGGGAGGTCCTGCCCACTACCAACGTCGGCAAGATCCTGCGTCGCGAGCTGCGTGATGAGGAATTGAAGAAGCTGGGCGTGAAGAAGTAGGGCGGAGCGCCGCACGATAGTTGCGATTATCGTTCCCACGCTCCAGCGTGGGAATACAGGTCTCGACGCGGAGCGCCGCACGATAGTTGAGATTATCGTTCCTCACGCTCCAGCGTGGGAATACAGGTCTCGACGCGGAGCGCCGCACGATAGTTGAGATTATCGTTCCGCACGCTCCAGCGTGGGAACGCAGGTCTCGACGCTCTGCGTCGCAAAAAGGACGCGGAGCGTCCGGAAAGGCATGCGACGCAGAGCGCCGCACGATAGTTGAGATTATCGTTCCTCACGCTCCAGCGTGGGAATGCAGGTCTCGACGCTCTGCGTCGCAATGAGGACGCGGAGCGTCCGGAAAGGCATGCGACGCGGAGTGCCGCACGATAGTTGAGATTATCGTTCCGCACGCTCCAGCGTGGGAATGCAGGTCTCGACGCTCTGGCGCAGCGTCCGGAAAGGCATGCGACGCGGAGCGCCGCACGATAGTTGAGATTATCGTTCCGCACGCTCCAGCGTGGGAATGCAGGTCTCGACGCTCTGGCGCAGCGTCCGGAAAGGCATGCGACGCGGAGCGCCGTACGATAGTTGAGATTATCGTTCCGCACGCTCCAGCGTGGGAATGCAGGTCTCGACGCTCTGGCGCAGCGTCCGGAAAGGCATGCGACGCGGAGCGCCGCACGATAGTTGAGATTATCGTTCCGCACGCTCCAGCGTGGGAATGCAGGTCTCGACGCTCTGCGTCGCAAGAGGACGCGGAGCGTCCGGAAAGGCATGCGACGCGGAGTGCCGCACGATAGTTGAGATTATCGTTCCGCACGCTCCAGCGTGGGAATGCAGGTC
>NZ_JAWHPJ010000019.1:0-1303 GCF_032587815.1 Pseudomonas syringae group sp. 26L6 | reverse complement strand
TGGTTGCGCTGTCCTGGGCGTAAATGATCTGCAGGTTGAGCATGATCGTTTGCAGGTACAGCAGTTGTGTTGGACGGGTGGTATCGATAAACAGCTTGAGCGGGTCTATGCCGATATGTGTCGCCCAGAGCTGAAAATCGCGTTGCGTGTCACGTACCTGCTGCAGCAGTGCGTCTCCGCTCGGCAGATGCTGTTGAAGATACTGACGCGCGCTGGCCAGATCGACTTCGCGCCGCCACTTGTGGCGATCTTTCCAGGCCTGCGCGGCCTTTTCGGTAGGGACGCTGCCGTAACGCGCTTCGATCGATTTGCGCATGTCCAGGCTCTTGAACATGTCCGGCAGCAGCAGAAAATCTCCGGGAACGTTGCTGCTGCTGATCTGTGCTTCTTCAAGGATGCATTGCTCGAAGTACGCTTCGACCTCGCTCAGGTACTGGTGCGTGCGAGCCGCATTGCCACGCACCGACGCTGGCAGTTTTTGCGGGTCGCTTTCGGCACCACACAGTCCGGAGACAGTCTGGGCGATCTGGATTTTGTGTTCGTGCCTGGCTTGCCAGTCGCGAAAAGCCGCCTGATCAGCGGCGAGTTGCATGCCCAGATCGTTGAAAACGGCCAGTGGGTCATCAAGGGCGATGAGCAGGGAACTGTCCTGATCGTCGACGCTGCCTTGCCAGAAAACGTCAGCACCCAGCGGTGCCCATAACGGATTTGTTTCGGCGTCTTCCGACAGCGGGCGAGCAGTGGGGATCGCCGAGTCAGCGAAACGGCCGTCGTCAGTGACATGGCCCTTGTCGATGTCCGCCACCGCCTCGGCGATACGGTTCAATGGCAGGGTGTCCGGCTCGGCCATGGTGATGCAGTAGCTGGCCAGGTCGAGCGCTTTCATCCACAGCGCGCGGCTTGGGGCGCTGGAGCGCATGTGCTCGCAAACTCGCCACGTCCATTGCTGCGGGGAAAAGGCGATGTGCAGTGTGTGACGTCGCGGGTAGAGCAGGAAGGGCTTGCCATCACTGGCGCCGCTTCGCTGGTCACTACCGATCTGCGCGTCCGTCCAGACAATGCGGCTCAGATGGCCGTTGTTTGCTGAGGCGACATATTCATGCAGCGTCCCGGCTGTTTCGTCGAACACATAGAGGTAGCCGTCGTACAGCTGGCGCAAAGTGTAGCTGCGTGTTTTCAGTGTCGGCATCAGCGTCCATTTGCCCTGTTTCGGCAATGGTTTCAGCTTCTCGGGCGCGGCGTCGTAGCGGGAGCGATCCAGTGCGTAGCGCACCGGCACGATGGCGACGTTCGGTCCTCTGAA